>CADDYR010000158.1 GCA_902810765.1 Chloroflexota bacterium | reverse complement strand
CGGCATCCAGCAGGTGCCCCGACAAGCCTCCTGAGTACGGCGTCAGGAGCGAGGGGAAAGGGTTAGATCGGTTCCTGGTGCCGCCGGGAGCGACGCGGGTCAGGCTGTGCCGCTACTACGCGCTCGCTGGCCGGAGAGACTGACGACCTCGCGCACCATCACCGACAGGCACACTATCGAGCGGCTCACCTCGGTTCTGGACAGCGACCGGCCGGGATTCAGAGTGACACATGGCTGCACCGGGTTTACCTACTTGGACGAAGCGCTGATCGCGTTCGGCTATCCGTCCTCACGGAACGTTAATGTGTTTGTGGACCTGACGGGCTGTCAGAACCCGATGAACGGGGTGGGGATGGCGCTGCAGCTGGAGGTTACCTATAGAGTCGGACTGAACATCTCCAGGGAGTTCAACAGACTGGTGCCCGTGCCGGGCCACCCTCATCTGGAGGAGAGGTTCTACCAGAGCAATGAGGGCTTGCCCCCGCCGCGTTAGAGTAAAGCGCATCAAGAGGCTACAGTAGCGATCCTCGCCTCTTTCCATAGAAAGCCGGGAGCAGGATCAGCAGCAGCACCGGCAGAGCGACGTCCGCGATCAGGCTCCTGCGCAGGATGACGGGATCGTGGCGGCCGAAGGTAAGCGAGTACGTGACGTTGGCCAGTATCACAACCCACGATGCCCACCAGGCCCACCTCGCGCCCTGCCTCAGCGGGATCGCCACGATGATCAGGAACAGGACTCCGAACACCAGCTCGTGCACCGCATAGGCGTACTCGAGGAGGGTGACGTAGCGGGCGACGCCGGGAGCGGCATGTTTAGCGACACTCCAGGTGGAGCCAGCCAGGCTCTGAAACGCGCCCGCGTGGTCCGACGGGAGTCCGGTCGCCGCGTCGGATCTCAGGTCCGAGAGGGCGGCGAACACGAAGAACGCTCCGAGCAGGAGCAGGAGCCCCCACACCACGATCAGATAGCGACGGGTCCCGCGAGCCGGAGAGATATCATCGGTCCGCGCTGCGCTCTCCATAGGTGTCTCCTTCGAGAGATACGGTAAGAAGGACGCCAGTATACATCCACTCGTACTCGGACGACAACAGCTCCTGCGCTACCGTCGCTCCCAATCGTCACGCCCCGCGAGCGCGCTGAACAGGAAGGACACGACGCTGACGACTATCGCTCCCCAGAACGCCGGCCAGAAACCGCTCACGACGAACCCGACACCCAGCAGGTCGTGGGAGATGTACGCTGCGAGCCAGAGCGTGATCCCGTTGATCACGAGCAGGAACAGTCCGAGCGTCAGCAGGATGCACCCGCACGCGAGGAAGCGCAGCATCGGGCGCACGAAGGCGTTCACCAGACCGAGCACCGCAGCGGTCACCAGCACCGCGACGATCCCGCCCCCTTCGACGCGTATGCCCGGCACGAGCAGGGCGGCCACCACCAGGGCCAGCGCCGTCACGAGCCAGTGCAGGATAAGCCTCATTCCACCCCTCCGAGCCTGCGGGCAGGATCGCCCTCACAATATCTCATGTTCAGATGACACCCTGCCACATTCGCGTTACAACCTGACGCGGGCGTGACACAATGCCGTCCGGACCGGGGCGGAGCCCGCGCACTTGATGCGGATTCCGGGTGAATTGCCGAGCGTGTGATCGTGGGGCCGCGGGCCGACCGAACGGCTGGCGCGCACTGTGACCACAGGAGCACTACAATCGGCGGTATGGAAGCTCACCCGTTCTTCGAGGGTATCTGGCTACACTCCGACGAGGAGCTTGCCGCAGCGCTTGGCACCGAAGTCAGGGAGAGGGAGACGATCCACGAGTGGCCCCTGTCGTGCGTCCAGAGGCTGCTCCTCGCCGACGGCACACGGCTGGTCTACAAGTCCCAGCTCCCGCCCACGGTCGAGCCGGAGTTCTACGCGCGCGCCGCATCACCCCTCCTGCCCGGTTACCGCGTGCTCGGCGCGGTTGGAGACTGCACTGCAATGGTCGTCGACTGGATAGATGCGCCGCCGCTCCGGGAGGTGGCACGTACCGAAGATGAATACGTCGAACACGGGAAGAAGCTGGTGGAGCAGATCGGCGAGATCGGGGGCAACCCGCCGGTGTACCTGGACGTGAGCTCGGCGGACGCCTGGTCGTCCCTGGCCGACATCACGCTCGCCAACCTTCGCCAGCTGATACTGGACGGAAGGTTCGGGCTGGTAGACCCGAGGCAGGTCGCCCGTCTGACGGCGTGGGCCACCTCATCCGCTGTCATCGGCACGATTACGGAGGGGCCGCGCATTGCCCACGGCGACCTCATGGCGGAGCAGGTGTTCGTCGCCGAGGACGGATATCGCGTCGTGGACTGGCAGAGGCCGGTGGCGGCGCCACCCGAGGTGGACCTCGTGGCACTGCTCGCGGGACAGGGCATCGAGCCCCGGCGGCACGTCAGCACGGCCGCGGTGGGCATCTTCTGGTTCCTGCGGCTGCACTGGGCGGTGGAGGCGCAGGTCCATCTCTTCCCGAGCTTCCGGGGACCCTTGTTCGACCGGTGGTCGGCCGAGGCGGTCGGATACATCCTGTGATCGCCCCTGCGGCTCCGACCGCTGGCCGAGTCACGTCACGGGAGCCAGGATGCGCGCCGTCCAGGCACGCATCGGGACCGTGACGGGATTGTCCCGACGCACCGTCAGGCGCTCGTCCGCGAGCATGTCCAGCGGTGCACGGCTTCCGGCGAACACTGCAAACTCCTCCGGAATCCTGACGCGTACATCCGCGCTGGGGCCGTAGTTCAGCACCACGAGCACCGGCTGTCTCGACGGAGCTACATAGCGTACGTACGCATACGTCTGCCCGCCGGGCTCGCTGTGCAGCGGCTGCCAGCTGCGCGAGTGCAGGCTCGGAGTGCTCCTCCGCAGCCGGATGAGCTTCCTGTAGTACTCGCGCAGTCCGTGTCGGTCGTTCCACTCTATCGCGCTCGTCGTCTCGTAGGGCAGGTACTCCGCGCCGACCTCGTCGCCGGTATAGACGCAGGGGATGCCGGGGAGCGTCAGGAGCATGGCCGCGGCCACCCGCGTCATTCCTACCCCGTAGACGCTCACGAACCGCGAGCCTGTGTCGTTGTTGTTCAGGAACCGGAAGATCAGCGCGTCCCTGTCGTAGCCCGCCCCGCCGTTGGTCAGGGCCACGTTGAGCGCGTATCCCAGCGTGGCCTCGTGATCGAACACACCGTGCCACGCCCACTCGCCCAGGTTGTCGGTCCAGTCGTACGCCGCGTCGAAGCCGTGCGCGAAGTAGTAGGGGTCTCGCGCGCTCGCCTCCGCGAGGAGCAGCAGGTCCGGCTTGATCCGCTTGAGCTCGCGTCTCCAAACCGGCCAGAAGTCCGGCCTTCGCTCCTTCACCCCCCACGCCGCATCGACTCGGAAGCCATCCACGTCGAACTCGCGCACCCAGAACGAAAAGGCCTCGGTGATGAAACGCCGGACCTCCGGGTTGTCGTAGTTCAGGTTTGGCAGATTGGTCCAGTCGAAGTAGTGCGTGGGCCTGCCGTCCCGGTCGCGGTCGTAGAAATCGTAGTAGTGGGAGGCCTTGCCGTGGGCCTGCGCGTCCTTGAAGTACGGGTGCTGGTCCGAGGTGTGGTTGGGCACGAGGTCCATGAGCACGCGTATGCCCAGGGAGTGCGCGCGCCGGACAAGCTCCCTGAAATCGGCTTTGGTCCCGTAGTCGGGACGGATGTCGAAGTAATCGGTCACAGCGTACCCGAAGTCGCCCGGCGGGCACGTGTTGATCGGCGAGAGCCAGAGCGCGTTGACGCCGAGATCGCCCAGGTAGTCGAGCTTCGCGGTCACGGCGCGCAGCGGCTGCTCGCCGAACAGGAAGGGGATCACGCCGTAGACGACCGCGGTGTCCACCCAGGCCGGGTTCTCGGTGTCCTGGTCGGGCAGCCTGGGGTTGCCACCCTGCACCACGAAGTAGCTCGAGCCGGAATCCTGTCTGCCGTTCTGGTCCGTGACCCTCAGAGACACGTAGTACTCGCCGTCGGACCTCGGAGGTGCAACCACTACCCTGGGCGCTGTAACGGCCGGTCCGAGCTCCCGCTCGGCTGCGCCACTCCTTACGGTCAGCGGGGCCGGGTTGCTCGTCCGCGCCGACCACTCGTATCCGACGATCCGCGCTCCGCTCGCCTCGCTGGGCCTGCTGTGCGCGCCGTCCAGCACGACGCCGCCCTCCTGAAGGGACATATGGATCAACGACTTCGGCCGATCCTCGAGGCGCTCCCGATACCTGAGCTCCCTGGATTCGTGGTCCTCGCCCCCGGCGCCACGACAGACTGCTACCACCCGGTTCATCCCTTCTCTCAGGCGGACCAGTGCCGAGAGCTCGCCGTCGTGTGACTCGAGGCGGATCCTGTTGCCGTTGACCCGCAGATATATCTCGGAGCACCCCTGGCACGCCGCGCACTCGACGCTCACCGGCTCCCGCCACGCCCACACCTCCGCGCTCCTTTCCGGCAGCGTCAGACTGACCGACTCCGTTGGGGAGGGGGTTGGCCCGACGCGCGTCGGAGTAGCGGCAGGGGCGGTACGTGAAGACCTCGTGGGAGTTGGACTGGAGGTCATCACAGGAGCGGTCGGCTTGCGTGAGGTCCGTTTCGATGGGCCCAGCCCGCACGCCGACACAGCCCACGCGGCGGCAATCGCCGCCGCCCGGACGAACTGCCTGCGCGTCAGGCCAGTCCATTCCATCGCGAGCCCCCTAAGTGTGCAGGTGCCCCGTCAGCCGAGCAGCTCGGGCTCCGAGAGCGGGCCGGCGGCCTGCACCGTGAACGGCGTGAGCGGGTATCTGCTCAGCACTCTCAAGACGTCCTCCACCTTCACCGACTCGATCGCACGGGTGATCTCGTCGAGCGAGAGCGCCCGCCCCTTTGCGACGTACAGGTCCACGACCTCGAACATGCGCCGGTGCGTGGCCTCTCCACCGATGACCGCGTCGCTCACCGCCTTCACCTTCGCCCGCTCCAGCTCCTCCTCGGTCGGTCCCTCGCTCGCGAGCCTCTCCATCTCGGAGCGCACGATCCTGAGCACCTCCGGCGCCTTCTCGGGCGACGCGCTGTAGTAAGACAGGAACATGCCCGCGCCGTCGAAGCCGTAGTACTCGGTCTCGATGCTGTCCGCCAGGCCCTTCTGAGCCACCTCCCAGTACAGGCGGGACCCGCTGGAGTCGCCGAGGATGGCCGCGGCGAGCTCGGCCGCCCAGGTCTCGTCGCTCGCCTGGTCCGGACCCGCAGAGGCCAGGGCCACGTGCTCCTGCTGGAGGTTCGAGCGCACCTCGACCGCAACCCGCGGCTCCGGTCGGAACTCGGCCGCCGCGTGGCCGGACTCGCCCTCGCCCCACGGCCGGCTCTTCTCCTCTGCGAGGGGCAGAAGACGGTCCCAATCGAAGTTCCCCGCGATCCCCAGCACCATGTTGTTCGGGCTGTACCGCCGTAGCTGGTAGTCGCGCATCCTCTCTACCGGCAGCGCGCGGATGGACTCCTCGGTGCCGAGCACGCTGTTGCCCAGAGGGTGAGGGCTGAAGAACGTCGCGAACAGCTTGTGGATCAGGTCGTGCGTCGGCTGGTCCTCCGAGCGCGCGATCTCCTCGATGATCACGCCCTTCTCGGTCGTGAACTCCTGCGGATCGAGCTTCGGCCGCATCATGTCCGCCAGGAGGTCCAGCGCGTGCGGCAGCTGGTCCCCGAGCACGCGCGCGTAGTACACCGTGCTCTCCACCCAGGTGAAGGCGTTGAACTCGGCCCCCATCTGCTCGAACTCGCGCGAGATGTCGAGCGCGGAGCGCCTCTCGGTGCCCTTGAACATCATGTGCTCGAGGAAGTGGGACACCCCCGCCACGTCCGGGCTCTCGTCGCGTGAGCCGGTGCGCACGTGGAAGCCCACCGCCACCGACTCGACGCCGGGCATGCGCTGGCCGACGACGGTAAGCCCGTTCGACAGCCTCTCGACCGAGAGCAGGTCGTTACCCTTAGCCATTCGCACCCACCAGACCTTCCTTCGTGTTCGGGCCGAGCGCGCAGACCACCAGCTGCCCGCTCATCGGCCACTGCTTCAGCAGGGCGTTCACCTGATCCTGCGTCAGCGCGTCGAGCCTCTCGCGCACCTCCGCGAGCGACCTGATCCGCCGCTCGTACCACCAGGAGGTGAGCAGGGATCTCAGCCTCGCGCCGGTGCTCTCGCCGCTCATCAGTATGTGGCTTCGCGCGAGGCCGCGGAAGCGCTCGAACTCCTCCTCGCTGATGCCCTCCGAGTCTATCCGTCCCAGCTCCTGCATCAGCACGCTGTACGTCTGCGGAGCCTTCTCGGGCGTGGTGCCCGCGTACACTCGCCAGCTGCCCAGGTGCCTGCCCGGCGCGTACGCCGCCCCCACCTGATACGCCAGGCCGCGCTTCTCGCGCACCTCCTCGAACAGCCTGCTGCTCATCCCGCCCCCGAGCACGTCCGAGGCGACAACCGCGGCGTAGTAGTCGGGATGACCGTAGGGCACGCTCGGGGAGGCGGCCGCGATGTGCTCCTGCTGGGTCTGACGCGATTCGACGTGGATCTGCGCCGTCGGGCTCGGAGGCCCGATCTCCGGCGCGCGCGCCTCGCCGCGCCAGGATCCCAGGTATCGCTCGATGAGACGGCGGAAGGCGTCCCAGTCGAAGTCGCCCGCGACCGCACACACGGCGTTCGCGGGGCTGAAGTAGTGCTCGTGGTGCTCCACGAGCTCGTCCCGCCGAAGGCCCTGGACGGCGTCCGGCTCCCCGTTCGGGCGCTTGGAGTACGGGTGGCCGTCGTAGTAGACCTTCCGGAGGACGTTGCGCACCTGCACCATCGGCTCGTCCTCCTCGTGCCTCAGCTCCTGGAGGATCGAGGAGCGGGTCTGCTCCAGCTCCTGCTCGGGAAACGAAGGGTGCAGCAGTACGTCCGTGAGTATCTCCAGCGCAGACTCGAGCTTCGTGCCGACCATCACCCCCGACAGCGCGATCACCTCGGCGTCGACGCTCGTGGAGTAGCGCACGCCCAGCGAGTCGAGCTGCTCGCTGATCTGGCGGGAGCTCCGGCTCGTGGTGCCCTCGAGCAGCATCGCCTCGGTGAAGTGCGCCAGGCCGTTGCGGTCGTCGGGATCGTAAGAGCTGCCCGCGCCGACGAAGAACCCGACGGCGGCGGAGCGCACACCCTCTATCCTCTCGCCGAGGAGCACCAGGCCGTTCGACAGAGTGTCCGTGTATTGCTCAGGCAACGTAGTCCAGCCTCTCCTGACATTCAGCCGCGTTCGTCGGCCGGAGGCCTCGTGGTGTCCCCTCCGCTCACCTTCCAGGCTCGCGAGGCGCGCAGCGATCCCACAGCTGCGATTATCCGGGCGAGGACCTTCGGACCATCCGATGATGCTCGAGTTTACTTGTACCGGACGACGTATGTCCAGCGCCCTGCCCAGGGCACGAGAACCTCCGTCGCGTCTCTGGCATAATGGCAACCGACCGTACTGACGAGGAGAGCCAGCGCGTGTTCGGTATAGGAGACAACACCGAGGTCAGGATCTCGGTCGAGCCGGGGCCTGTCGTGCTGGGCGGTAAGATCTGCGGCATCGTCCACGTGACCACGGGCAGGGAGATCAGCGTTCGGCGTGCGGTCGCGTACCTCAGGTGCGACGAGGAGGCGGAGTACCGGGTGCGCCGCCGGAGCAACAACCGCACCTACACCACGACCGACCGGGAGACGTGCCACGTCGTCGACGAGGAGAGCGAGCTGAGCCGGGAGATCCCACTGCCCCCCGGAATGCCGCTCGACCTCCCCTTCGGCCTCGACATTCCCCAGGACGCGCCGCCCACGTACCAGGGAGACGCGCTCAGGGTGACCTGGAGGCTGGGGGCAAGGCTCGACGTGGGCTGGGCGCTCGACCCTCACGAGGAGGTCGAGCTGACCGTCCACCTGCCGCCGAACGGGCCGTACGCTCAGGTGCAGGGAGATCACAGCAACGAGCCGAACGACCTGTGCGACCTGGAGGTGAAGCTCGACGGCTCCGCGTTCGCCACGGGCTCGACGGTGAAGGGCAGGCTCCGGATCGCCCCGAAGCAGGACTTCGACGCGCAGGAGGTGCGGCTGCGGCTCGTGCGCACCGAGTACGTGCCGGGCAAGGCGGGGAACAAGCACGACTCCGAGGAGGGCACCTGCCGGGTGGCGTCGGAGACGGGCTTCTCGCTGGGATCGCCGGTGGAGCTGCCGTTTGGCGTGGCGATCCCGGAGGTGGTGTGCCCGTCTGCCAGCACCCCGCACGCGATCGCCTTCTGGTGGCTCGACTTCACCGTGGCGCGCAGTTGGAGCACCGACGTCCGCTACCACCAGGTCATCAACGTGTACTCGATGCCGAGATGAGCGAGCGACGTTCGAAGCTGAACACCGCGGTCTATCCCGGCTCGTTCGATCCGGTGACGAACGGCCACCTGGACATCGTCGAGCGGGCGGCGCCTCTGTTCGACCGCCTCGTGGTCGCCGTCGGGGTCAACCCCAAGAAGCCCACCGCCTTCCCGCTTCCCGAGCGCCTCGAGATGCTGCGCGAGGCCACCTCCCACCTCGAGAACGTGCACATCGAGAGCTTCGACGGGCTGCTCGTGGAATACGCCTCCTCGATCGGTGCGAACGTGATCATCCGTGGGCTGAGGGCGGTGTCGGACTTCGAGTACGAGATGCAGCAGGTGCTGATGAACAAGCAGCTCTGCCCCGGCATCGAGACGATCTTCCTGATCACGAGCAGCCAGTACTCCTTCCTGTCCTCCAGCATCGTGAAGGAGGTGTCGAGCTTCGGGGGCGACGTGAAGGACCTCGTGCCCCCGCCGGTGGAGGCGCGCCTCCGTCGCTGGTCCCGTCGACAGGGCTGAGAGCAGGCTACCGCGACCCGCCCGCCTTGCTCGCATTGAAGTAGTCCGCGAGTATCCTGCGCGTGATGGGGGCGGCGACCTCCGAGCCCTCGCCCGCGTCCTCCGCCATCACCACCATCGCGATGCGGGGCTTCCCGGCAGGTGCGTACGAAGAGAACCAGGCGTACGGCTGCCGCTCGTCCTGCTGGCCCGTCCCGGTCTTGCCCGCGACCGTGAACGGCAGCCCGTTGAAGATCGGGTACGCAGTGCCATAGTACGAGCGGGTGACGTTCACGAGCGCGTCCTGTATCGCCCTGAGGTTCTCGGGGCTCACCGGCACCCTGCGGATCACCTCCGGCCGGTACTGCTTCACCACCTTGCCGCCGCCTCGCGTGACGATCCGGTTGATGAGCTCCGGCCGGTACAGCGTGCCGCCGTTCGCGATCGCCATGTACACCATCGCATCCTGCAGCGGCGAGACCATCAGCGCGCCCTGTCCTATGGCGAGGTTCACGTTGTCCCCGGGATTCCAGTCTCTGTTCGGCACTCCCGGACCCGGCACCTGCCCGGCCTAGTTCACCAGGACGTCCACGTCCGGCGACTCCCCGAGGCCCCACTTCCGCGCGTACTCGGGCAGGTAGTCGTACCTGTACTGGTACAGCTTCAGGCCCACCGTATAGAAC
>CADDYR010000157.1 GCA_902810765.1 Chloroflexota bacterium | reverse complement strand
GGTGTGGGTGGCTCAGGATGACTATGCCTGGTGGCTTCTGATGACGTTGGATAAGTGTCCACCCGGAATCGGTATCACTCGAGGGTAAACTCCGCGAAGGATCCGTCCTCCGTACTCACGGATTCTTCGCCCTCGGCACCAGAATGACGGACGTGGGTGGCATAATGTGGCGGCCACAGCTTTCTGCGACGACCTGACGACATGAGCTGTCGGCGGCCTACCCAAGCTTGTTGATCGCGGTGGCGGCGATGACTCCGAGCACGACGAGCGAGATCACCGCCTGCACCATCATCAGCGCCTTCGCGCGACGCGAGAGCGCCGCGGTGTCGGTGGGGCTGAACGCGGTGCTCGTGTTGAACGCGAGGAAGAGGTAGTCCGTGAACCTGGGCGACCACCACTCGCTCGACAGGGTTTCCTGCGTCATCTGCGGGAACAGAAAGTCCTGGCTCGTGTGGCGGTCCCGGTGCCGCTTCGCCGGTCCTCCCCCATCTATCTCCCAGTACCACACCGCGAAGGTGAGCACATTCGTGATCCAGATGAGCGCGGCGTCCAGGAGCAGCTTCGGAGCAGGGGGCGCCGTCTTCATCACGAGCGTCCCGATCAGCAGCACGGCGCTGGCGAATACCGCGGCGGTCACCAGGCCCGTGATGGCGAGGCCGAGCGGGCGGGTGATGTGGTGCATCCCGCGCACGTGGGCGTAGCGCAGCGGGATGAGGAGGAGCAGGACGAGCAGGAGCAGCAGCCCCCTCGGACCGGGCACGAGCTGCGTGGACAGGACCGCGAATATCGCCCCGATGAGTATTAGCGCGATCGCCGCGGGAAGACGGGGCACCCCCCGGAAGGGCTCCTTCTCTGGCTTGCGCTGCTCCGTATCTTCCTTCGCCATTCGCGGTTCCCATCGCTATTGTAGCCAGCCCACGAGCGTGCCGCGGAACAGCGCGACGGGAACCGTGAAGGAGTGCCGATCGGGCGTGCCGATCCCGAGCGCCTCGCGCACCTCCGAGGGCGCGCCGCCGAGCAGCACGCGCAGCTGCTCCACCGAGAGCTCGGGCGTGCCCATGCGCGCGACCCACGAGCCGAACTCGAGCAGCAGCGGCCAGACCCCGACCACCTCCGCCTGGAAGCCCGCCGAGGCCAGCATCCGCAGCCACCGGCCCTTCGTGTGGTCGCGCACGTGCGAGGGATCGCGGATCAGCTCGATCGCGTTCAGGAAGGTGTCGATCGCTGGGTCCTCGGGCGAGACCACGTCCGCAAGCAGGAAGGCCCCGCGGGGGCGGAGCACTCTCGCGATCTCCCGAAGCGCGACCTCCGGGTGAGGGTAGTGGTGGGCGCTGTAGCGGGAGGTCACGAGGTCGAAGCTGCCGTCCCCGAACGGCAGGCTCTCGACGTCCGCCCGCACGAACGAGACGTTCCCGACGCCCCGCTCGGAGGCCAGCCTCCGGCCCTGCTCCAGCATCGGCTCGGTGAGGTCCACCCCCACCACCCGTGCCACCCGCGGAGCGAACGCGAGCGCGGTGTGCCCCGTGCCACAACCGGCGTCGAGCACCTCCTCGGCGCCCGTCAGGCTCACCGCCTCGAGCATCGCGCTCAGCTCCGGTCCGCTCGCGTGTACCGGGCTGGTCGTGTAGCTCTCAGCCACCCGACCGAACCGCCTCTGCACCGAATCCTTCGTGTCCAACACCCACTCCCACCGCGATTTCGTTCGCGCCGATTGTATCCGATCACGACGACGCGCCGGAGTACCTCCTGAGCCCCGCGAGCCACAGCCTCCTCGACAGCCAGAGGGACACAGAGGCAGCCGCCACCGCTCCGGTCACCTGCCACCAGCCGAGCTGCCCCCGGAGGGTCTGGGCGGGAAACGTGACCGCGAGGGCCACCGGCACGAGGAGCGTGAGCGCCCAGCGCAGCCAGCCGGGGTAGATGCTCAGTGGCCACCGCGCGGCCTCGTACAGGTCGTCGAACACCAGCAGCACGTTCTCCACCTTCAGCAGCCAGAACGAGGAGCACGCGAGCGCGAGCCAGAACGAGTACACGACCGCCAGCCCGGCGAGGAGCGTCACCACGAGTGTGAGCACCTGCAAGATACCCATATGTCCCGTGGCCAGAGCCGAGTAGCCGATCATCCCGAGCCCGAGCGCCACGTCGAACAGGCTCCAGGCGTTCACCCGGCCGACGCTCGCCACGAGCTGCGCGTCCTCAGGCAGCACGAGCGCGAAGTCGAGCCGGCCAAGATGCACGTCCCGCATCAGCGCCTGCATGCTCGGGCGCACGAACAGCCCGATCACCCCGCCGACGAGCGTGTACACCCCGAGCAGCGCGAGGAGGTCCCGAGCCCGCCAGCCCGCGAGCACGGGAGTGTTCGAGAGCACGACCCCGAGGCCAGCGAGCCCCAGCGCGAGCCCGACGAGCGACCTGGCGAGCTGGGCCACGAAGTTCGCGCGGTACTGCATCTGCCCCGCTACCCCGATCCAGAGGAATCGAAGCGCCAGCCCGAGCGCCCTCAAGACCCCACCGCCGTGTACCGCCTGAGCCCCAGCCGCCAGACGACGGCGAGGAGCATCACGACCACCGCGAGCCACAGGCACTGCGCTCCGAGCCCCCGGAGCGCCCAGGAGACCCCGCCCCGACCGAGCAGCACGTCCGCGGGGAAGGAGATCATCCAACGGAACGGGAGGAGGTCGGCGACCTCCCGGAGCGGGACGGGCACCACCCCGAGCGGCGCGAACTGGCCCGAGAGGAACAGCAGCGCGGTGAGGTACAGCCCGTTGAAGGCGCTGCTCCTCGTCGTCCAGAACGCGAGCAGCGCGACCATCCACTCGAGCGCGAACCGCAGGACGAACGCGAGCAGCGCCGCGAGTGCGAACAGCGCGACCCGCCGGGCGGAAAGGTCGAAGACCGCGCCGAACCCGACCGAGAGCACCCCCGCGAGCGCCCACACCACCGGCGCGGTGATCAGCTTGCTCGCCAGGTTGTCGCTCACGTCGTTGTGGATCGGGTGCGCCGGCAGGAGGAGCGATAGGGAGAGCGTGCCCTCCGCGATGCGCGAGTCGAACTCGTTCATCGTCCACGTCCGCGTGAGGTGGTTCACGACCATGACCACCACGAAGTACGCCGCGAAGTCGCGCGCCGCGTAGCCGCGGACCTCTCCCCCACGCGCGCTCGCCACCGCGGACCACACGGCGAGCGACACCACCGGCTCCACCACCGCGCTCAGCTGGTACAACAGGAGCGCGGCCCGGTACTGGAGCTGCGAGGCGAGGTGCACGCGGAGCTGCGCGAGGTAGACGCCAGCGAGCGCGATCACGCGCTTACCCCCGAGGCGAACGCGAGCCGCACGACCTCCTCGAGCGGCACGTCCTCCACCGTGAGGTCCGAGACGATGTGCTCAGAGAGCAGCCTCGCGGTGACCTCCGGCACGGACTCCCTCGGCACCCGCAGCCTGGCTCCCGTGGCCGTGCGCTCCACCACCTCGCCGTAGCGCCCGAGCTCGGGGGCGGGCCCCGCGACCTCCACCCTCACCGTCTTGTGCGTGCCGAGCCTGCGCGAGAGCGCGCCCAGGTCGCCGTCGTACAGCACGCGGCCGCGGTCGAGGAGCAGCACCCGCTCGCACAGGGCCTCCACGTCCGCCATGTAGTGGCTGGTGAGTATCACCGTCGCGCCGCGCCGACGGTTGTACTCGAGCAGGAAGCCCCTGATCCGCGCCTGCATCTCGACGTCCAGCCCGATCGTCGGCTCGTCCAGGAAGAGCAGGTCCGGGGTGTGGAGCAGCGCCGTGGCGAGCTCGCACTTCATCCGCTCGCCGAGCGAGAGCATCCGCACGGGCTTGAGGACGACCTCCCCGAGGTCGAGCAGATCGCACAGATCGGAGAGCGTCCGGCGGCACTCCTGACGAGGCACGCGGTAGATCGCGCGGTACATCTCGAACGACTCTGCAGCGGGCAGGTGCCAGTCCAGTCGGTAGCGCTGTCCCATCACGAGCGCGATGCGACGGAGGAAGCCCTTCTCGCGCCGCCACGGGACGTGCCCGAGCGCCCGCACCTCCCCCGAGGACGGGTGCAGCAGACCCGCGAGCATCTTGACGAGCGTCGTCTTGCCGGCGCCGTTCTGCCCCAGCAGGCCCATGATCTCGCCCGCCCCGATCTCGAAGGAGACCGCCTCGACAGCGCGGACCTCGTGCGTCGTCGGACGCAGCAGAGACCTGAGCGCCGCGCCCAGCCCCGGCTCTCGGACCGTGAACCTGAACGACCGCGAGAGCCCCCTCGTCGTGATAGCTGTAGCGTCCATCGTGCATCCACCTCCCCTCGGGAGATATTGTACACGATGAGGTACAATTTGTGCACGATATTAAAAACAACGCACACGAAAGCGGTGAGCTCGGGGGGCAGTGATCCCCGGAGCGGCGGGCGCCGGCCCGTCCGGTCAGGTGGAGTGGACCGAGGCCACGAGCGCGCGCCAGAGCTCGCGGTCCCTGTCGGGCTCGAAGGGGACGTACAGCGAGACGCGCTCGACCACTCCCTCGTACCGCTCCCTGAGGGCGGGGCCCAGCTCGTCCGGGCCGGCCTCGACCGAGAAGGCGCGCAGCACGTCGTCGGGCACGAGCGCGGCCATCTCCTCCCATCTGCCGACCGCCGCGAGCCTCGACAGCCTCTCTCCGACCTGCTCCCAGCCGTGCACCTCCAGCACTGCCCTGTAGGAGGGTGTGGAGGCGTAGAAGGCGATCTGCGCGCGCACCTTCTCCCTCGCTCCAGAGATCGCCGACGCGCTCTCTCCCGTGATCGCGAACACGCTCGCCGAGAGCTCGACCTCCGCGGGGGGCCGCCCGGCCCTCCGCGCTCCCTTCTCGACCGAGGGCACGAGCACCTCGTCGAGGTACTTCCGTGTGTGGAGGGGGTGAATGTGCAGCCCCTCGCAGACCTCCCCGGCGACCTCCGCCATGCGTGTGTTCACCCCCGAGATGTACACCGGGATGTCGGGGTGCCCGATGGGCTCGGGCGCGAAGAACGGCGTCAGCAGCGTGTGGCTATAGTACCTGCCTCGAAAGTCGAGCTTCTCGCCCGTCTGGAACGACCTCCAGATGGCCTTGAGCGCGAGCACGTACTCGCGCAGACGTGGGGCCGGAGAGTCCCACGGCATCGAGAAGCGGCGCTCGATGTGCGCCCGGACCTGAGAGCCCAGCCCCAGTAGCATGCGTCCGTTCGAGAAGGACTGCAGGTCCCAGGCGGTCTGCGCCACGACCATCGGCGAGCGCGCGAACGCCACGGCGATCGCCGTGCCCACCTGCACGCGGGCCGTGTGCTCCGCGGCGATCGCGAGCGGCAGGAACGGGTCGTGGCTCGTCTCGTTGCTCCAGATGCCGTCGAAGCCCAGCTCCTCGGCGGCGCGCGCCGTCTCGGCCATCCTCGGCAGGTGGTCCGTGCTCACCGAGAGCCCCACGTCTATCTTCATGCTCGTCCTCTCCGCTTGGAATACCGGCCCCCAAGACGTTAGAGGCAACCGCGGCCCGGAGTCAAGCCCCGCGAGGATGTGCGATACTGGAGGCCGTGACAAGCCTGAGAGGAGAGGTGGACCGGAACATGGACGAGCACGCAGTACCACAGGAACCCGCGTTCGGCACGCGCGCGGTGCACTCGGGCAGGGAGCACCCGGACGGCCTCAGGCCGGTCGTGCCTCCGATCCACGCGAGCGTGAGCTACATGGCGGAGGATCCTGACGACCTCCGGGCGGTGCTCGCGGGCGAGAAGGAAGGCTTCGTCTACAGCCGCAACGGCAACCCCACGGTCGAGGCGCTGCGCAGGTGCATCGCGGACCTCGAGGAGGCGGGGGACGCGGTGGTGTTCGGCAGCGGCATGGCCGCGATGCACGCAGCGCTGCTCGCGGCGCTCCTAAGCTCCCCGAACCGGAGCGTCGTGGCCAGCAGCCACCTGTACGGCGTGACGATCTCGCTCCTGAACAACGTGCTCGCGCCACTGGGCGTGAAGGTGACGTACGCGGACCTGACCGACACCAGCGAGGCGAGGGAGGCAATCGAGCGCGAGCGGCCGGCCGTCGTGCTGTGCGAGACAGTGTCGAACCCCCTGCTGCGGCTGGTGGACGTCCCGGCCCTGGCGGAGGTGTCGCACGCGTCGGGCGCGCTGCTGTTCGTGGACAACACCTTCGCCACCCCGCTGCTCACCCGCCCCCTCGAGCACGGCGCCGACCTCGTGATCCACTCGACGACGAAGTACCTCGGCGGCCACGGAGACGTCGTGGGCGGGGCAGTCGCGGGGCCGTGGGATATCTGCGGGCAGGCGAGGGCGATGAGCGTGTTCTGCGGAGGAGTCGCGGGTCCTTACGAAGCCTGGCTGACCCTGCGCGGCATCCGGACGCTGGGACTGAGGGTGCCGAAGCAGTGCTCGAACGCGATGGTGATCGCGCACGCGCTCGAGACCCACCCGAAGGTGTCGAGGGTGAACTATCCGGGCCTGCCCTCGCACCCCCAGCACGACCTCGCGAGGAGGCTCATGAAAGGCGGCTTCGGAGGGATGGTGTCGTTCGAGCTGAAGGAGAACACCGTGGAGGCGGCGAACAGGTTCATGCACGGCCTCCGGCTGTGCCTGCCCGCGACGAGCCTGGGCGACGTGTACACGCTCGTGCTGCACCCGGTCAACAGCTCGCACCTCACCATGAGCCCTGAGGCGCGGGAGAGGGTGGGGATAACGCCGGGGCTGCTGAGGCTCTCGGCGGGCGTCGAGGACGACACGGACATCGTCGCCGACCTCACGCAGGCGCTAGACCTTGTCTAGCGCCTTACCGCCCCGATCCTCCCGGGCGTCGTTCTGTCGGCGTACGATGGCTTGCATCGTTCGAGGAGCCGGCGAGGGAGGCGTGGCAGCACCACGCCTCCCTCGCGGACCTTCGTCGCTAGCCGCGCCGCCCGGCGCGACTCGCGGGGCACCGAACTGCCAGCGCCCCGAAATCCTCGGAGGTTCCCGAGATCGCACGCCCGTTCACCGGCCCGAGCCATTGTGGCAGCGGGTTCCTGATAGGCGTCTCATCTCCGGTCACGACGATCCTCATCCTTCACCCCGACTCCCTACGCCACGGCTTCCTGCTCGAGCGGCTGTGGCGCGGTCGTCGAGCCCCGGCTCCGCATCACGAGGCAGGACGCTGCGGTCAGGAGCACGACGCAGATCGGCAGCACGAGCGTCGGGTGCATCGCGCTCACGAAGCCGTGCGAGAACACCTGCTCCGCGAGGTGTCTGATCTGCTCGACTGCCTGGGGAGGCACGTCCTTCGGCAGGCTCAGGCTCGTGCCCGTCTGCCCCCGGCCGACCTCCAGCCCGCCCTTCATCGCCCTGCCGAAGCCCTCGACGAAGCGCTGTCGGAACTCGGGCGGCACCTGCGCCGAGTACCTCACCGCCTGGTCCTGCAGCGACTCGGCGAGCCTGTTCTGCAGCAGCGCACCGATCGAGGCGTTCGCGATCACGCCGCCGAGCTCCTGGATGGTGTTCAGCACTCCCGAGGCGACGCCCGCCAGCTGCGGCCTGAGGTCGCGCATCGCCAGGCTGTACACGGGAGCCCACACGCACCCCAGGCCGATGCCTGCGACGATCAGCCCCGGCAGGAAGCTCCAGCGTCCGGAGTCGGCCTGAGCCGTCCAGTCTATGAACGCCATCCCGGCGGCGAACGCCACGAGCCCGAACATCAGCACGTACTTCCCGCCCGGCCTGCTCGCGAGCGCTCCGCTCAGCGGAGCCACGAAGAACATCACGAGCGTCTGCGGCGCGAGCGTGAGGCCCGCGTCCACCGCGCTCAGGTGCAGCACCGACTGGTAGTAGATCGTCAGCGGCAGGAACAGGCCGAGCATCGCGAAGCCCATCGCCATCAGCACGAGCGAGGCGACCGAGAAGTTCCGGTCGCGGAACACCGCGAACGAGAGCAGCGGCTCGCCCGACTGCCTCGCGCGCTGCCAGAGCAGGAAGGCTATCAGCAGCAGCGCCCCCGCGCCTATGATCATCGGCACGGTGACCGGCCCCCACACCCGGCCCCAGTCGTAGCGCTGGCCCTCGATGAGGCCGAACACGAACCCGAAGAGGCCGGCGGTCGCGAGCAGCACCCCGAGGAGGTCCAGCCTGTGAGCGCGGCCGGGCCGGATGTCGGGCACGAGCGCGAGGGAGAGCGCCAGCGTGAGCACGCCCACCGGCAGGTTCACGTAGAAGATCCACCGCCAGCCGAAGCTCGTCACGAGAAAGCCGCCGAACGTCGGGCCGATGACCACCGCGAGCCCTGCCATGATTCCCGAGATCGCGAACGCGCCGCCGCGCTTCTCGGGCGGAAACAGGGTGGTAATTATGGGCAGAGACTGCGGGGCCATGACCGCCGCGCCGAGGCCCTGCAGGGCGCGCGCGAGGATGAGCTGGGTCGGGTCCTGCGCGAGCCCGCTCAGCGCCGACGCGAGGGTGAAGATCGCCAGCCCCGCCACGAACATGTTGCGCGGCCCCACGATGTCGCCCAGCCTGCCCGAGGTGATGAGCAGCACCGCGTACACCAGGCTGTAGGCGTTCAACACCCACAACACCTCGTCGAGCCTCGCGCCGATGCCGTCTATGATGCTCGGGATGGCTATGTTGACTATGGTGATGTCCAGGAGCGTCATGAAGACCCCGAGGCTCATTATCAGGAGCACGAGCCAGGGGTTCGTCTGCCGCCCGGTTCGGGCGGATGCGTACGACATTGTCTCTTTCCTCCGAACTGATGATGCTGGCCGTAGAGTGGAGGGCCGCTCGACGCCCCGGACCGGGCTATAATGGTGGACGAGCGGTTCTCCGCTTTTCGAGCAGGGGGATGGCCGAGACGTCTGGCAGGCTCGCGCGCCATTCCCCACTCTCGTGCGCGCTATTCGTCCCCGGCACCACCTCCCTTCCGGGCGACCGGACCCTCCGCAGACTCGATCCGGGCCACGACGCGCTCGCGCAGCCTGTTCGCCCAGTCGGCCTCCGCCTGCCACATCTGCGCCGTGTGCTCCATCACGTCGAGCGTCGCCTCGAGGAGCTCGTCGTCCTCCACGTAGCCCGCCGCCGCGGCCGCGACGAAGTCGCGTGCCTCCGAGCGCATGTAGAGCACCGCGGTCTCGCAGTAGTTGATGTAGTGGTTCACCACGTGCAGCCTCTCGCGGGGCTCGAGCACGCCGAGGAGGGGAGCCTTCAGACGGAAGATGCGCTGGTAGTCGCCGGGGCTGAGCGAGGTGTCGAGCAGCAGCTGGTGGAGGCGCATACGCCCGCCCTCGGTGAGCTCGTACACCTTCGTCGGCCTGTTCCCCCTGGCGGGCCCGGGGAGCTCCTCGACGGCCCGGATGTAGCCCTGCCGCTCGAGCTTCGAGAGCAGAGGATACAGGCTGCCGAGGCTCACCTTCTGCCACGGCCCCATCATGTCGCTCGCGACCTTCGCTATCTGATACCCGTGGACGGGGCGGCCCAGCAGCTGCCCCAGCACTATCAGCTCGTACACCCCGTACCCCCGTTACGACTATCCGATGCATCTACTAGTGGCATCAGTAGCAGTAGATTACTACATTCGCTTCCGAAAATCAAGAGTTCGGGTAATAAATTGGAG
>CADDYR010000156.1 GCA_902810765.1 Chloroflexota bacterium | reverse complement strand
GTCCGCGACGATGCTGACGCCGAACCACCTGGAGGCCCAGCTCGCGGCGCGCGCACCCCGAGCGCTCGAGGAGCAGCACGCCGTCCGAGGCCATAGTGATCACCACGCACTCGGCGTCGCCCTCGCGCATCAGCTGGCGCCCGATCCGCTCCATCTCGTCCGTCGTCGGGCAGCCTTGGCCGTTCACCGGCACGCCCGCCGCGAGCTGGGCCTCCAGGTGGTTCGGCGTCAGCATCGTCGCGGACACGTCGAGGTAGCGGCGGAGCTCCTTCGCGTCGATGACCAGCGGCCTCTTGCGATCCCTCCTGAGGCGTCGCAGGAGTCCGACTGTCGGGTCGTCGAGCGCCCCGTAACCGTAGTCGGAGACGACGACGGCGTCGCTCTCCGCGAACGCGTCAGCGAGAGCGGACGCAAGCGCCCTCCGCGACCCTGGCCCGAGCTCCATTCTGCCGCCCTCGTCCAGCCGGACGACGTACTGGCCGTCCGCCAGGATGCGTGTCTTGTGAAGGGTGGAGACGGCCGGGTCCTCCACCAGCCGTCCCGTCGGCACCCCTGCCGACTCCAGGCAGGATCGAAGCAGGTCTCCGGCAGCGTCGGCTCCGACCACCCCGAGCAGCATCACCTCCGCGCCCATGCCTCGGAGGTTGGCGGCCGTGTTCGCAGCCCCGCCCGGCGCGTGGCGCTCCTGTTCCTTTGCGACCACTGGCACCGGGGCTTCCGAGCAGAGTCGCGTGGATCGCCCGGACACGTAGCTGTCCAGCATCGCGTCGCCGACGACCAGCACCCTGAGGCCGCGGAACCTCTCGACGATATCAATCAGATCGCGCATACGCACCTCCGGAGGTGAGCTCCCGGGCGGGCCGCCAGCCGGCAGGGCGGTAGTCGAGCTCTGCGCGCTCCGCCAGCCCCTCCACGCACGCGAGGATCGCGAGCGCGTGGACGGTATCGCGTGCCACGTAGTCCGGTGTGCGGACCTGGGAGTCGGGCTCCGGCTCGGTGCCGAGGTCCACGAGCACGGTCCCGCAGCCCGCGCGGTTGCCCGCCTCGACGTCGTCGAGGATGTCGCCGACGAACCAGGAGCGGCCTAGGTCCAGATCCAGCTCCCGCGCCGCCCGCAGCAGCAGCCCGGGCTTCGGCTTCCGGCACTCGCACTCCACGGCGTAGCCCGGCACGCTTCCCTCGGGATGGTGCGGGCAGTAGTAGACCCCGGAGAGCTCGACGCCCAGGGCTGCGAGCTCGCGCGCGAGCCAAGCGTGCATCGCCTCGAGCTCGGCGACCCCAAAGAGGCCGCGGGCTACGCCCGACTGGTTCGTGATCACGACGAAGCCGACCCCGGCCTCGACCAGTCTGCGCATATGGGGCCCGAGCCCCTCGTACACCCTGAGCTGGGCCGCGCTCGACGGATAGTGCTCGGGATGCACCAGGGTCCCGTCCCTATCCAGAAACACCGCGCGTCTGCTCATCCCCACCTGCCTCTCCGAGCGCCGCGGAGCGCTTCAGGTTACGAGGTCATATTAGGGCCGGCGGGCGGGGTGCGGCATTGTGCAGATGCACAACGTTTCTCCCGTGCGCGGCCCACGTATTGGACATATGAACTGCGCAGCGCCTTGCCGCAGGCGCGCGAGCGGACTCTGGCACGCTTCCTGCAAAATGCGAGTGCCGACGCAGAATGCAACGGAGGTGCGTCTGAATGGCTGGAGAGAGCAGGACTACGAGGGATCACGACACGATACGCCGCTGGGCGGAGGAGCGAGGCGGCTATCCGGCGACGGTCGAGCGCACGGAGCGCGGAGGCGAGCCCGGCGTGCTTCGGATCGACTTTCCGGGGTACAGCGGCGAGGAATCCCTCGAGCGCATATCCTGGGAAGAGTTCTTCCGGAAGTTCGACGAGAAGAACCTCGTGTTTCTGTACCAGGATGAGACCCGGGAGGGCGAGCAGAGCCGCTTCTACAAGTTCGTGAGCGAGGAGACGGCGAAGGCGTCGTAGCCACGACAGCTTCCCGACCCGCTAGTGCTGCGCCCCGGCAAGCTTGCCGGGGCGCAGCACGTATGCCGCAGCCCCCCCGACGAGCCGAGGCTTCCGAGACGTACTGGCACATCACTTGCGCTACCGACAGGGACGCTTGAACCGATTCGCACGACCACAGGGAGGAAAGCGATGACAGAGCCAAGCCGTACGGGCGTCGAGAACGAGTTGTTCGATCTGGTCAGCGTACTGTACCACTCGCTCCAGGGGGGGCAGACCTACGACAAGTACATCGAGGACGCCGGGAGCAATCAGGAGCTGGTCCAGTTCTTCCAGCAGGTGAAGAGTCAGGATCAGCAGCGCGCCCAGCAGGCCCTCGGCCTCCTCCGAAGGTACGTTCAGGGATAGCCTCTTGTGTCCGCGGCGATGCGACTGTATCGCCGCGGACACCTTTACTCTTGCCGATGCAGCCCCGAGCCGCAAGGCTGGCAAGCTCCGTGCTACTTCTTCTCCTCAACGATGACGAGGGCGACGAGGCGCCCCGGCCCCCGAAGCCGGGGTGACGAACAGCAGAGCCACGGGAGAGCAGCATGGTTCAGAGCACGACCCGGCACTCACCAACCCCTTACCCTACGATCCCGACCTCCGACGACGCCTGCACGGACGATCTGCCGGGAGCAAGCCAGCTGCCGCTGGCCCTGAGGCTGACGGAGCGCGCCCTCGTCGGATTGAGGCACCGATGGCGCCGGGCCCGCCTGCTTTCCGGGGTCTCGACGTGGTGCCTTAGGCTGAACCTGCGCTACTTCCCGGAGGAATGCATAAGGGAGGCCGTCCTGCCGGGCGGCGTCAGGCTGAGCCTCGATATACGGGACGACTGGCACCGCGGCATCTACTACCGCGGCGTCTACGAGCCCGAGACCACCGCGCTCGTCCGCCGGCTGCTGCGTCCCGGCGACACCTTCCTGGATGTCGGAGCGAACGCGGGCTACTTCGCCTGTCTCGCCGCCGGCCTCGGCGCCACGATCCATGCCTTCGAGCCCAACCCGCTCATGGTCCGCCTCCTGTGCCGGTCGCGTCAGCTCAACTCCCTCCGTGACGCGCTCACGGTGGTGCCCGCGGCCGCCTCGGACGAGGACGGCGTGGCACAGCTCCATCTGAGCCCCCAGGCGGGCAACACGGGACTGGCCTCGCTGCTCGAGGTCGAGAACGTGCGAGGCGGGGTGACGGTCACCATCCCCACCGTCCGGCTGGACACTTACTGTCGTGCCCACATGATCGAGCGCGTGCGGCTCATCAAGCTCGACGTGGAGGGCGGTGAGCTGCGGGCGCTGCGGGGCGCGACGGGCGTGCTGCTGGATGTGCGTCCGGACGCGATCATCTGCGAGCTGGGCGGATTCGAGGAGGAGGGATGCAGCCCGGAGGAGGTGGTGGAGTTCCTCGCGGGCTTCGACTATGTGCCGGCCAGGCCCACCCCATCGGGCCTGCTGGCCTGCGCCGATGCTCGCTCCGCGGAGCTCGATGTGCGCACCTTCCCTCGGTTCACTCAGCAGAATGTGTGCTTCGTCCGCTCATCCCTCCTGAGCGGCCCGGACGGCCCTGTCGCGGGCGCCGAGTAGGTCGAGCGCCGATCCCACCACCTCGTCCACGCTCACGTCCGCGACGAACGACTCGCGGTGCTCGCACCACTCGCGGATGCAGCTCGCGCCGCACACGGGACAGTGGGTCCTCCAGGAGATCGCCGGCCTGTGGAGGGTTCTCGTGATCGGACCCGAGAGCAGCGCGTTTCCACACCAGTAGATGCCCACCGTCGGCGTGCCCAACGCCTCGGCGAGGTGGCGGGGCCCCGAGTCGCTCGCGACCACCAGCTGGGCGCGGGAGAGCAGCCCCAGGAGCGCCGGGAGCGACGTCCGGCCGCACGCGCTGATCGCCTCCGAGCTCATGCGGTCCACGATCGCGCGGCACAGCCCCTCCTCTCCAGCCAGGCCGGTGACGACGACCCTCACGCCCGCCCGCGCGAGCACGTCGCCAACCACTGCGAACTTCTCCGGGGGCCACCACCTCCGGGGATCGCTCGCACCGGGATGGAGTATCGCGAGCGGCTCACAGGACGACGACACGGCGGATCGGGACGCCGCCAGGTCCGCCTCCGTGACCTCCAGATGGGGAGAGGGCCTGTCCGTGCGCCCGCCCACGAGCGACACGACCTCGAGGTAGCGGAGGACCTCCGGCTGGTAGTACACGTAGGGCACCCACAGGTCGAGCGGCGCGGCGTCCGGAGTGCGGAGCCCGGCCGTGACCCGGGCGCCCAGCCTGTTCAGGAACGGGTTGGAGTTGCGGCCGCCGCCGTGGATCTGCACGGCCAGGTCGAAGCGCTCGCGCCTCATCCGCTCGAAGAACGCTTCCTGCTCCTCCCGATCCTCGGGCAGGCCGTTTGGCTCCCTCACTCCCCGGTACGGCGGCACGATCTCGACCCTGTCGACGGGTCCGGGCCTTCCGGAGAGCAGCTCCACGTGCATCGGGGTGCCCAGCAGCACGAGCTCCGCATCCGGATACGCGTTCCGCAGCGCCTCCAGCGCGGGCAGCGCGAGGACGAAGTCTCCGATGTTGTTCGCGCGGAGCACCGCGAGCTTCCTCACTCCGGGCAGGGGCGCGCCGGACGCCAAGCCTTTCATCGGCAGGACTCCTTTCGCCACGGCTCGTGAGCCGCTAACCTACAGCTTCCGAGCCAAATACTCAGCCGCGGGCATCCTCCACCGTTCCATACTATCATCGAATATGCATATGTCTTCCGGCGGGTACCAGCTCCCTTTCATTCGGCTGCTAAGCGAAAGTGCATTGACCCTACATCGGGTCGCATAGACGCACCCCTGACGTTTTTCCTATGGCTTTGTATTCCGGCTGGAGTTAAGCTAATCGTGAGGCTTGACGGCCTCGAGCCATGATCCGGCGCTCCCAGCGGGTGGGCACGCGCCTTACGAAAGGTTACCCGGATGTCGAAGATACTCACCGCCCTCTCCTCGCTCGCTCTCCTCGTCGGAATACTCTCGCCGCTCTCCGCGTCCGCGGCCAGCGCCACGAGCCGGCAGGGCGCGCTCGAGACGCAGTTCCAGGCCGCCGCAAGAGAGTACCGCGTGCCCGTCGAGCTGCTCATGGCGATCGGCTATGTGAACACCCACTGGGAAATGCCCAGCGCGCCAAGCCTCGACCACGGCTGGGGCATCATGCATCTGGTGGACAACTCCCGCCAGGACACGCTCCACGAGGCGGCTCGCCTGACGGGCGTATCTCCGAGCCAGCTCGAGTCCAGCCGCGCGCAGAACATCCGTGGCGGCGCCGCGCTGCTCGCCAGTGCCCAGGGCCCGAACAGGCCGACGGACCTCGAGGACTGGTACGACGCCGTGGTGAAGCTGGGAGGGCAGCTCTTCGCGTATCAGGTCTACCAGACGCTGGAATACGGGGCGTCCCGCACGCTCCCCTCGGGCGAGACCGTCTCGCTCGAGCCCCAGACGGGTGTAGCGCCCCGGCAGATGGTTGCCAGTGGATACTCGGCGAGCAGCACCTCCACCCAGCGGGCGGAGTACCCACGTGCCGTCTGGGTGCCCGCCAACCCCGCGAACTACACCGTGGCGAACCGACCCGAGTCCAACCCGATCAACCTGATCATCATCCACGTCACCCAGGGCTCGTACTCGTCAGCGATCAACTGGTTCCAGAACCCCGACGCCCAGGCATCCGCGCACTACGTCATCCGCTCATCCGACGGAGCGATGACGCAGATGGTGCGGCACGAGGACATCGCCTGGCACGCGGGCAACTGGGAGTACAACCAGAGGGCGATAGGCATCGAGCACGAGGGGTACATTGACGACCCTAGCTGGTTCACGGACGCGATGTACCAGGCGTCCGCGAGGCTTACCGCCTGGCTGTGCCTGCTGTACAGGATCACGAGCGATCGCAAGCACATCATAGGGCACAACGAAGTTCCCGACCCGAACAACCCCGGCGAGTACGGTGGAGTGCATCACCACCAGGATCCCGGGCCCTATTGGAATTGGACCAAGTACATGAGCCTAGTCCACAAATACACGTGGGCGCAGTATGTGGACAACCGCAGCTCCGGCTTCTCGGCCTCGACGAACTGGGGCACGAGCTCCTGGGACGACCAGAAGTACGGGCCAGACTACAGGTACGCCAGGCCGAAGCCGGTCAGCGACATGGCAAAGTACAGGTTCTGGTTCCCATGGAGCGGCAACTACGCGTTCTACGCCTGGTGGCCGTCGGACCCGGGTTACAACTCTCGCACCCCCATCCGCGTCTACAGCTACGACGGCGTGAAACACGTGACAGTGAACCAGACGAAGAACGGCGGGCACTGGGTGTACCTGGGCACGTTCTACATGAAGTGGGGCCAGTACACGGGCCTGGAGTTCTCCCGATGGACGGGAGCGAAGGGATACGTCATCGCCGACGGGGTGAAGATGGTGCCCAAGTCTCCGGCGCGGAACCCGTAGCCACCCCTCGATCCGTCGCAGTATAATTGTGTTGCCGGGACGAGCACCCGCCCCGGCAGCGCGCCGCTCCGGCGGTGGGGATGCGGCGATTGGAGGGCAAGGCGAATGGACTCGATACTTCCCTTCATCATTGCGCTGGTTGTCTTCAAGGTAGTGCTGCTGTTCGCGGCGTACTTGGCGTTCCGCCTGACGGATGATCGCCACGAGCGGGCGCACCTGCTCGCCGCCTACGATACCCCCACCGAGCGAATGCTCGCCGAGCGGAGGGCCGAGCTGCTGCTCTCCGAGATGCTCACCGACCAAGAGCGGGCTCAACTCAGGCAATACGGCTATCTGGACGTGCACAGCCCCAGCCTCCCCCAGCGGGTGTACCGGGTGCCCCGTCGCCCGGGCAAGATACAGGTGCTGGACGACGGCCGGCTGGTCATGTCGCTCTGCGTGCAGCCCACCTCGGTGGTGCCGGACGCCGACGTGCTCCTGATGCACAAGCTCATGATCGAGGGCAACGAGGCCGAGTACCTCAGCGTGGCCAACCGCTTCTAGCATCCCGCCGCTCCCGTGCTGTACGACCGTCCCGGCTTGAACCCAAGGAGATGAACGTCTGGAGATCCTCGCTTTCGTTGTCGGACTCGTGATCGTGCTCGCCGGCTTCTTCGGGATATTCGTCCCACTCGTGCCCGGCGTGCCTCTGATGCTGCTCGGATGCGTCGTCTACTCCTGGATGACCGGGTGGCGCATGCTCAGCTGGCAGTGGCTCGTGGCGATGGCAGCTCTCACGGTGATCTCGCTCGGGTCCGACCTGCTGCTCTCCGCGTGGCTCACGAGGCGGATGGGCGCGTCCGGCCGCGCGGCCGCGGGCTCGGCCATCGGCACCCTCGTGGGCGTCGTCGTGCACGGCGCGTACGGCGCGCTGATCGGTGGAATCGGCGGGGCGATGCTCGGGGAGCTCTCGCTTCGCCGCCCGCTCGACACGGCGCTCCGGGCGGGAATCGGCGCCTTCCTGGGGTTCCTCGCGGCGATATTGGTGGACACGATCGTCGGCGTGGCGATCCTCGCGATGTTCCTGTACCGCGCCGTGCCCGCCCTGGCAGGCTAGCAGGTGCCGATGGAGACGGGTGCGGCCGGAGCAGAAGTAGCTTCCTAATCGTCCAGCGAGTCGGGACGGGCGCGACGCGCCGAGCGCGAGAGCAGGGCGACCATGAGCCCGAGCACGGCGATGACCCCGAGCGCGCCCCGGAGCGTCACGATCTCTGAGGCGAAGCCTATCAGCGGGGGGCCGACGAGGAACGCGGAGTACCCGGCCGAGGTCACGGCGGCGATGGCAGAGCTGGAGGGCATGCTCCCGTCGCGGGACGCAGCGCTGACCATCACCGGGAACACCGTCGCCAGCCCCGCGCCCACGAACGCGAAGCCGACGATCGCCGCCGCGGGACCCTCCGCGAGCAGCCCGATCACCATCCCCAGCACGGTCAGGGCACCGCTCAGGCGCACGAGCGCAACGGGGCCGATCAGCTCGTTCACCTTGTCGCCGATTAGCCTTCCCCCGGCCATAGTCATCGAGAAGACCGCGTAGCCGGAGGCGGCGAGCCCGGCACCGGTGCCGAGGTCACGCCTGAGGTACACCGCGCTCCAGTCCCCTATAGCCCCCTCCGAAAGCAGAGCGCAGAACGCGATCAGGCAGAGCCCCGCGAGAGACGGCGTCGGCAGGCTGAACAGGGGGCCGCCTCCTGCCTCGGACTCGACCTCGCTCAGGAGCAATACCGATGCGAGGAGCACGATGACGCACAGACTCGCGCCGGCGACAGCGAAGTGGGGCAGGGGGGCGATGCCGGTCGAGGCGACAGCTCCGCCGGTGGCAGCGCCCACCAGGCCCCCGACACTGAACAGGCCGTGGAAGGAGGACATTATCGGCTTACCGTACCGCACCTCGACCTCCGCGCCCTGGGCGTTCATCGCGACGTCGAGGCTCACTGCGCTGATGCCGAGCGCGAACAGCGCCGCCATCAGCCACGCCTGGCCAGGCGCCACGGCCAGCAGCGGCAGTGCGAGGCAGTAGGCCACGCCCGCGACCCTGACGAGCGCCCGGCTGCCGATCCGCTGGATGACGGCGCCAGCCAGCGGAGCCGCGAGCACCGACCCGATCGGCGAGCCGAGCAGAGAGACTCCCAGCTCGCCGTTGCTCAGCCCGAGAGCCGACTGGATGTCCGGGATCCGCGCGACCCAGTTTCCGAAGACCGCACCCATCACGAAGAAGGTAACGGACACCCCGACGCGCGCCGTCGTGGCTCGCCCCCGAACGCTGGTCGAGTTCAACGCGTCCTCTGCTCTCCCTGCTCGTACGCTCACTCCATCATACAGGACCGTGCGCCCTGGCAACCGGACGGGTGCTGGGACATAATCGGCGTAGCTCACGATATTTGGAGACGGGATGCGGAACCTGCTGTCCCTGCTGACCACGCGGAGCGACGAGGAGCTGGCGCGTATCGCCGAGCGCTGGAGCGTCGAGCTCCCGAGGGCGGGCAAGGCCGAGCGCGCCGCGGTGCTGGCGCGGGAGATGGTGCGCGACTCCACCGGTCACAGGTACTGGGAGGGGCTCGGAGAGGACGCGCGCGAGCTCCTGCTGAGCTTCCTGGGTCAGCCCGAGAGGAGGCTGTCGAAGACCGGGCTCGCGCGGAGCTCCGATGCGCTCGCGGCCTGCCTGGAGTCGGCATCGCTGTGGGCGTTCGAGGAGGCGGAGCGGGAGGGAGGGATGCCCTCGCTCGCGCTCCCTCCTGTGCCGGACCCCGCCCTCGTGCTGCCCCCCGAGCTCCAGCGGCTCTTCGAGAGGCTCAGGGTCGAGATCGAGCAGGGGGATACCAGCGGGCTGCCGCTCGAGGAGCACCTGCGGCGCCTCGGCACGGGCGAGCTGGAGAACCTCGCGGCCTACTGGGGGCTCGCCGCGGAGCCCGGGAGCTACACCCGCGACGAGCTCGTCGAATCGCTCACCGCACGGCTCAGAGGGGCCACGACCGCCCAGGTTCTGGAGGAGACACCCGCCGCTGCCCGCAGACTGTACGAAACGCTGCTCGCCGCAGGAGGGCGCGCGCGAACCCTCGACCTCGCGAGAGACCTGGGCCTCCGTCCCGCCGAGCTG
>CADDYR010000155.1 GCA_902810765.1 Chloroflexota bacterium | reverse complement strand
GACCTCGACGTCGTAGTCGCGCACGCCCCAAGCGGCGGCCGGGTACGTCTGAGAGTCCAGTGTGTAGACCTGCACCCGGCCCAGCCGCACGGGGCGGGACCAGCCGGCCATCGCCCAGTCCGGCCAGACCCCGGGCGTATCGTCGTTCCAGCCGTTGGCGCCACCGCCTCCCCACAGATTGGAGTCGGTGCGGCCGTCGTTGAGGTTGGCCGGGGACGACGGCACGTGCGTGCTCGAGGCCGACATGGTCGCGACCCGCACCCAGTCGTCGCTCGGCTGGAGGGTCACCGTCGCCGACTGCTCGCCGAGCGTGAGACGCAGCTCGCCCGGGGCCGATTGGGAGGCCGCGCGCGAGACGGTGACGACGAGGCTGGCATCGTCGTTCGCCGGCACGGTGATCGAGTCCGGGTACGTCGCGGCGTAGCCGTCGGAGACGGAGACGCGGGGCGTCAGCGTGACCGGGTCGTCGGTGAAGTTGCGCACCACGAAGGTCACCGGCGTGGGCCAGTCGGGCAGCATCACCGGCTGGGTGGGGTCCACCTCCGCGATGATGTACGGCGGTAGCCGGGTCTCGTTCCGGCCCAGGGTGACGACGTAGGAGGCTGCCGGATCGGTCCAGGGAATGTCCAAGGACACGCTGTCGCCGTTCGCCTTGATGTCCACGTCCTTGAGCACCTCGTCCACCAGAGCCTCGGTGGCGTCGAGCACGTCCCTGTACGGGACACGCTCCAGCCGCAGATGCACGCGCCCCCGATGGTAGAGGTAGCTGTGAGCGGCACTTATGTTCCTGATCGTCACGGTGACGGGCCCGAGCTGGCCGCCGTTGCCCACCCTGTTTCCGAGCAGGACGCGGACGCGCCCGCGCTCGGGGTCGGCGCCCGCGACGGCGTCCACATCCTGGCTCGAGGCAACCCAGACGAGGGTTCCGGTGATCGAGGCGTACCGCTCGTAGTTCCACCACAGCGAGGTCGTCTGCAGCTCCCCGTTCTGGTCGGTCAGCAGCCCGTCGAGCAGAGGGTAGGTGCAGCACGGCGTGTAGATCGCCAGAGCCGCGTAGTCTATGGCGCGCTGCAGACGAGAGACGTACCACGCGTTGTACCCGGGGTTCATCTGGGAGCCCGGCATGTACTCGTTGATCTCCAGCTTTACGCGATCGAGCCCCCGCTGGGCCAAGAGCGTTCTGGCCAGCTGCCCGCTCTGCACCGGATCCTGGCCGTATCCGAGCTCGTGCCAGCTGAGGATATCCGGAGCCGTGTCGCTGGCGACGGCCATGTCCAGCCACTGGTCCATGCGGCCGACGTTGCCCGAGGTCCTCAGCCCCGTGAACGTCGGCCCCTCGATGCGGGCCTGGGGGTCGAGCTTCCGGATCAGGGTCACACCGCGCCTCCAGGTCTCCTCGTACTGCTCGTACGGGCGCGGGAAGTACTTGCTGCTGTAGTCGGGCTCGTTCCAGATCTCGTACTGTATCCTGTCGGGGTCCATGCCATGCGTCTTGACGTCGGTCACAACCTGGGTGACGAACTGCTCGTAGTAGGTCCAGTCGCCGTCGTCCCCCGGATACGGGTCGGTGGGCTGCAGCGTGACGCCCTCCGCTCCCCAGAGGTCGCTCATGACGATCACGAGCTGAGCGTTGTACGGTGGCTGGCAGATCCGGTCGTAGTTGGCCAGGACCTCCTGCCAGCGGACCCTGTAGCCTTCGTAGCCTCCCCGGGCCCAACCGCCACCGGGGTCGACCGATCCCCCCTCCCTGAACAGCTGCGGCTTCAGCGGCAGGAGCAGGGAATCGGGCGGCAGCGACGCGTCCTGGCTGAGTCCGTGCAGAAAGCCGGTGGCGAGGTAAGTCGGTGGGCCGATGCCGGTGGCGAGGTCGACCACCACCTCCTGCCGATCCGCGGCAGACGCACGCTTAGCGTCCGGGGAGGCGAGCGCTCCGGACAGGGCCATCCCGGCCAGCAGGCCGCCGCTCAGCTTAAGGAAATGCCTTCGGGTGAAGTAACGCGCTCCGTTTCCCCCGTTCGATTGCCCCATTGCTCGCCTCCTCTACTTCCGGCAACGTCAGATCTGCGTCTCGGCCTTCGCTGTCCGAGAGCTCTGTGTCCTGGCGCGGCGTCAACGACCGATTGCCCGGCCCGATATGCGTCGGCCTCCGCCATTACTGCTCAGCTGCCTGGCATCTTAGCATACATGTATCGCCGTCCCAAGCTCCTGTCAAGACCCTCTTGGCAACCGATCTCTCAGCCCGGCGGCTGAGGTCACCGGCCGTTCGGGTACGACGGCGGGAGGGAGCCGGGCGCGGTTGCCCAGCTCCGGTTCGGGCGAGTGGCGAGCACGAAGTCGAGGCGGCCCCCTCCGAGGAGCTTCGAGCCCGGGATCCAGCTGCGGTCGTAAGCCTTCCCGTCCACGCGCAGGCTCCGCACGTACGGCGCCGTGCTGCCGGCGCCCCTCGCACGGATGACGATCTCCTTGCCGTGCGGCAGCGAGATCTGAGCCTCGGGGAACAGGGGGCTTCCGATCACCAGGTCCGACGTCCCCGGCACCTCGGGGTACAGGCCGAGCGCGGCCCACACGTACCATGAGGATGAGGCGCCGAGGTCGTCGTTCCCGACGGGCCCGGACGGGCCCGTCCCGAACAGCTCGTTCGCCGCGCGCCTGACGACCTTCTGCGTCAGCCAGGGCACGCCCGCGTAGTCGTACTCCCAGGGCGTCTCGAACGTCGGCTCGTTGCCCAGAAAGGCGTAGGGACGCTCGGGGCCGGCGTTGAGCTCGCGGAAGAACGCGTTCAGACGCCTGGCGGCCACTTCCCGGCCGCCCATCGCCCTGAAGAGCCCGGCGAGGTCGTAGGGCACCATCCAGGTGTACTGCGCCCCGTTGCCCTCGACGAACTCGGTCGTGCTCGCAGGGTCATAGCTCCGGGGAAAGGAGCCGCTCGCGTCCCTCGGCTCGATGTAGCCCGTGGTGGGGTTGAACAGGTTGCGCCAGTTCCCGGCCCGGCGCGCGTACTCTCGGTACGTGGCCATGTCTCCGAGCCGCCTGGCGAGCTGCGCGATCGCGAAGTCGGCGGTCGTGTACTCGAGCGTGGTCGCCGCCGAGCCCCAGACGCCCTCCGTCCCCGAGGGCACGTAGCCGAGCCTCAGGTACTCCTCCAGCCCCGGGCGCTCGACGTACCAGCCCTGTCCGTGCCCAGTGCGTGTGGCGCCCTTCAGCATGTATCCGAGCGCGGCGCGCGCGTCGAAGTCGCGCGCCCCGAAGGCATACGCGCTGGCTATGATCGCATCCGCCGGATCACCGACCATGACGCCCGTGTAGTCGTTCGCGAGGCCCCACTTCGGCAGCCAGCCTCCCTCGCGGGCATCGCTCACGAGGGACTGCATCATGTCGCTCGTCTGCTTCGGGGCCAGGAGCGCGAGGAGCTGGACCTCCGAGCGGTAGATGTCCCAGCCCGAGAAGTTGGCGTACTGGGTGTAGCCCCGTGCGACGTGGACCCTGCCGTCGAAGCCGACGTACTGGCCGTTCGCGTCGCTGAACACGTTCGGCTGCAGCAGCGCGTGGTACAGCGCCGTGTAGAAGATTTGCCTCTGATCTTCGGTCCCGCCCGACACCCTGACCTCGCCGAGCAGCCGGTTCCAGGAGGCGCGAGCGGCCCGACGCACCACGTCGAAGCTCCAGCCCGGCTCCTCGCGATCGAGGTTCAGCCGGGCGTTGTCGCGGCTGACGAACGACAGCCCGACCTTCATCTGCACCCGAGGGTTGCTCCGTGTGTCGAAGCCCACGTATGCCCCTGACCTCTCTCCCGCGACCGCCCGCTCGCCCCTATACAGCCTGCTTCCGGACCACACACCGTAGGAGCTGAACGCCCGGTCGAAGCGGGCGTAGAAGTGGACCGTGTAGGTACCCGGCGAGTCGCAGAAGTGGCCGCTCGTGACCGTGCCCGCGAGCTCTCGGTCCCCTATGATCTCGACCGAGGGGTTCGTCGAGCCGTTCGCGCTGCCGTCCGCATTGACCAGCATCAGGGCGTCGCGGGTCCTGGGATAGGTGAAGCGGCCGAAGCCGGCCCGCTGCGTGACGGTCAGCTCGGCCCGCACGCCGGACGGCTGCATCTGTATGGAGTAGTACCCCGGCGAGGCGCTCTCGGCGGAGTGCTCCAGGAAGCCCGCGTAGCTCTCCCAGGTGTCGCCCGGGGACCTCTCGACCCGCCCCGTGGCGGGGAGGAAGGGGAAGTCACCGTACGCCGGGCACCCCGCGCCGCTGAGGTGGGTCAGGCTGAAGCCGGTGATCAGGTTGCCGCCGTACACGTACCCGCCGGGCTGCGTGGGGCTGGTGTCCGGGCTCCACTGGACCATGCCGAACGGCACGTCCGCGCCCGGAAAGGTGTTCCCGGCGCCCCCTCCGGTGCCGTAGTTCTCCCCGCCTGCCGCCGTGCCCACGAAGGGGTTGACGTACTTGGCCGGGTCGAAGGAGGAGCTCGTCGCCGATGTGGACGCGGCCGGCGTCGTCGCTCCGCCCGAAGGCAGAACCCGTGCCCCGATCGCGGGGCGGGGCTCGGACGAGCTTCCGAGCGCGAGCACGACGACCAGCACCGCAATCACGATCGAGGCGAGCAGAGTTCGAACGCGATTCACCTGATGCCCCCATCCAGGCCGGTTCCGGAAGCCCCCAGAGTCCTACTGCATCATAGCACCACCAGCGGCCTCGGTCAGATCGGGAAGCGCGAGGGCTGGCGTCGCGCCTCCCACTCGCGCCAGAGGTCCGCCGCCAGGCACTCGGGGTCCGAGCCCACCCCGCGGCGGGAGAAGTAGGCGCAGACGTTGCGCACGTCCCTGTACAGGAGGTCGCGGGCGTTGCCGTTGAACCTGGGGTCTACGGACTGGGGAAAGTCTATCACGACCGGCGAGTCCTGCCAGTACAGCACGTTGAACGCCGAGAGATCGGCGTGGACGCGGTTCCACCGGAGCCAGAGCCGGATGTTCGAAACGATGGTGTCGAACGCCCGTACAGCCTCGTCGGGGCTCAGGGACACGTCCTTCAGCATTGGTGCCGGGCCGTCGTCGTCGCCGATGAACTCCATCAGCACCGCGTCGGCGGAGCGCTCGATGGGCTCGGGGACGCTCGCGCCGGCGCTGTGCAGCATCCTGAGCGTCTGGTACTCGTGCTCCACCCAGGTCGCGAACTCCGTCGCCCGCCCGACCCGGTTCTTGCGCTTGATCGCCCTGCGCAGGCTGCGCTGGGAGACCCAGCGCCCCTCGCGGTAGATCGCGTCGTCCTTGAAGCTGCGCTCGGTGCGGCTGCGGAAGATCTTCGCCGCGACGAGCTCCCGGCCGGTGGAGGGGTGCGCCTCGCAGCAGTACACGCTGGCCTCCTTGCCGCTCTTCACTGTGTAGAGCGACCCGGTGATCAGCTCCTTCCTGACGAACGGCTCGAGCGCGCTCCGGACATCTGCCTCCGAAGGCATTCACACCTCCTGTATCTCCTCATATCCTGATGGCCTCTCCTCTCATCCGAGCAGCTCCTTTCCGAGCGTCCACGCGAATGCCGATAGCAAGAAGCCGCGGAACTCAGCGTCCCGCGGCTTCAGCTCGCGACCCGTCCGGCTCGCCGGTCGCGCACATCTCCAACCCTTATCGGAGGCTCACGTCTCGGGCCTCCGGGGACGCGGTTCCAGGATGGCATGACCCTGATTCGTGTTCACCTCACGTCCCCCCTTCCGCTGCGCGTCGGTAGACGCCGACTGCCCAGATTATACTCGTGCTCGCCCGGCCTGTCCACCGCCGCCGAGCGTTGGCGCTCGGACTACCCCACGGCCGTAGCTCGGACGGGTTCTCCCAGGAGGCGCGACGCCATCTCCGCGGCGGCCGCTCCGCCGGACGTGACGATCTCGAGCCCCCCGCTGTCCGCACGGCTCAGCAGCCCTCGGTCCGAGAGCACGGCCCGGACCCGGCGGGCGATGGCCGCGCCACTGTCTATCAGCCTCACCTCGGGCCCCACCAGGTCCTGTATCGTCTCGCGCAGGAAGGGATAGTGCGTGCAGCCGAGGACTATGACGTCCACCCCTGCTGTGACGAGCGGGCTCAGCAGCGGGAGGAGTGCTTCCTCCGCCCGCGGTCCGCCGACCACTCCGGACTCCACGAGCTCGGCGAGCCCCGGCGCGGGGACCGTATACACCTGCGTGTCCCTCGCGAACCGGCAGATCAGCTCGTGGAGGCTCTCGCCCTCCACGGTGCGGGGGGTGGCGAGCACCGCCACGCGGTTCGTCCGGCTCAGGGCGACGGCCGGCTTGACGGCCGGGACCAGACCGACGATCGGCACGTCGAACATCTTTCGGAGGTCGGCGAGCGCGACCGAGGTGGCCGTGTTGCAGGCCACGACCAGGATCTTTGCGCCGCGCCCCAGGAGCTCGCTCGCGATCTCAGTGCAGCGGGCGAGGATGAACAGGCTCGAGCGACCGCCGTACGGGCAGTGGGCACTGTCGGCGAAGTAGACGTAGCGCTCGCGGGGCAGGAGCGACCGCACCTCCTTCAGCACGCTCAAGCCCCCGAGCCCCGAGTCGAAGATTCCGATGGGAGCCTCGGGTTCCATGTACCCGATATCGTAAGGGCCGCGGTGGGATATCGGCAACCCGGATCGGGCGCTGGTTGCGCTTTGTTCACACCCGGTGCGGTCGATACCATAGGGCGGGCGGAGAAGGTACCATGGAAAACGTGGAGAGTGGGGTTCAGGTGGCCGCGCTGACGGCCGAGGAGCTGGAGAGCATAGGCAGCCGCGCCGGTCTCGATCTGCTCCGCGCGGCCCCGGCCGATCCGTTCGAGGATACAGAGCGGGTGTACCTCGAGCGGCTAGGGCAGGGCCTGCTCGCCGAGATGCGCTGGATAACCCCAGAACGCATCCGGCACGGCTGCAACCCGGAGGAGCTGCTGCCCGGCGCGAGGAGCATCCTCATCGGGGCGTGCTCGTACCTCACGAGGGTACGGCGTGCGGACGACGATGCCGTGCGGGGGCGCGTCGCCCGGTACGCGCTCGGCGACGACTACCACGACACCCTGGGGGCGAAGCTTCGGGCCGTCCACCTCATGCTCGAGGAGAGGCTCGGCCGACCAGTCCGCGCGCGGATCAGCGTGGACAGCGGCCCGGTCGTCGACAGGGCCGTGGCCGCGCGCGCCGGGCTCGGGTGGTTCGGCAAGAACACGAACATACTCACCCGCCCGCTGGGCTCTTGGGTGCTGCTCGGGGCGATGCTGGTCGACGTGGAGCTGCCGTACGGTCCACCCCTGCGCAAGACGTGCGGCGCGTGCACCCGGTGCATGGTCGCCTGCCCCACGGGCGCCTTGATCGCGCCCGGCGTCCTGGACAGTCGGAGATGCATCTCGTACCTCACGATCGAGCACAGGGGGCCGATCCCCAGGGACCTCCGACCGCTGATGGGCGACTGGATCTTCGGCTGCGACATCTGCCAGGAGGTGTGCCCGGTGAACCTCGGGGCGCCCGTGCCCGACCACCCGGAGCACCGCGAGAGGGAGGGCTGGGGGCAGTTCCCCGACCTCCTGGAGCTGATGACTATCGGCGACGAGGAGTTCCGGAGGAGGTTCAGGGGCAGCCCGGTGAAGCGGGCGAAGCGGCGGGGACTCCTGCGCAACGTCGCCATCGCCCTGGGCAACTCCGGCGACCGTCGGGCGGTGCCCGTGCTCGTCCGCGCGCTGTCCGACCACGAGCCGCTGGTGCGCGGGCACGCGGCCTGGGCGCTGGGTCGGCTCGGCGGGGAGGCGGCGCGCGAGGCGCTCGAGCGCGCGCTGGAGTCGGAGACGGAGGAGTGGGTGGTGGAGGAGATGCGCGATGCTGCGGCGATCACCTACGGCGGCTAGTGAGCGGGTGGTGGCCAGGGCCCTCCTGCTGATCGTCCTCGTCCTCCTCGCCGCGGGGGCGGCCTACGGGGTGGGGGCGTACCGAGCGGCCCGGGTGACCACGAGCTGGTCGCCGTCGTGGAAGGCCGAGGAGGTCGTGAGCGGGAACTGCTCACGCGTCCTGCGCCTCCTGCCGACGCTGCGCAAGCCCTTCCCCGACTTCATCACCTACGGAGGCAAGCATTTCGTGCGTCGGGCGCAGCCGGTCGACACGCTCCCGTCAGGGGCGGTGTACACGGGGCGCTGGCTCCAGAACTGGAAGCTCTACCGGGCCGGAGAGCGCCTGTACATCGGCACCGGTCTGAAGGGCCGTGGGCAGGTGCAACCACGCTTCGCAGCGTACGAGCCCGGCACCTGCAGCTCCCTGCGCTCCGCGCGTCACGAGTGATACCGAATCCGGGTGATGAGCCTGTCATTCTGATCTATCGAGGCTAGTCGTGAGGCAAAGCCTTCTAAGATCCTTCGCTGCGCTCGGGATGACGATCGGTAAGTGTTTACCCGGAGTCCGTATGGCACGGCCGCGTCCGGAGGGGATGGAGGCGCGATTGCATCCGGGACTTACGGGGCTCTGGCGTCATCGGGACTTCCTGCAGCTGTGGGCCGGCCAGTCGGTCTCGATGGTGGGTTCTCAGATCGCAGCCGTTGCTCTGCCGCGGGCTCCTGGCTGACGGTCGTGTGGGCCTTCCTTTCACCCCTCCCGGGCCAGCGCGAGCAGCCCGCTCGCTCCGAGGCCGGCTGAGCTAGGGCAGGCAGATAGCCTCTATCCTTCGGGCTGGGCGTGGCCGTTGGATGGGGGGCAGAAGTGCGCGGTGCCGACCGTCAGCGGTGCGTTGCACAGAGGACAGACCGGCCGCCCCGCCGCGACCACCTCCGCGATCTGCCTGCTCAGCCGCTCCAGCTGCTCGCGAGTCACCAGGCACCTGAACCCCGCCGCCCCGGCGAGGTCGCCCTCGATGTCGTGCATCAGCAGCGTGAACCTGCCCCTGCCCTCGTCGTAGCCTAGCGCCAGCCGTCCGATCTTGAACTCCACGGTCGGCGGCTCGGGAAACGGAATCTCGGGCTCGGCGGCCTGGCCCTCCTCGAATTCTATCAGGTCCACGTAGGCCGGCTCGTTGGTGAGCTGAGCTATCAGCTGGCCGATCGCCTCGCCGAGCGCGGCGAGCTGCTCCTTCTCCAGCCAGAGGCACGCCGTCTCCCCCCGCTCGTTGAGGAACTGGAGGCGAAAGGTCCGCTGGCCCGGCAGGCCGACGGAGCTCGCCTGCGCCTGATCCACGACCCCGAAGTCAATTGTTTCGCCAGCCATCGGCTCGTGCCGTCCCCCGTCCTGTCATGAGTATCTTCACCATACGTCCCCGGTTACAGCCAGTATAGCAGCAACGCAAAGGGCTTCCAGGGCACGGGCCGATACCGAATCCGGGTCATGAGCCCGTGATTCCGAGATAGACGCCACCGGCCCGCGCAAACTCAGGCCGGCGGAAATGCCAACCGGAGGGGATGCCCTCTTGCGTTCTCGGCCGAGGTGTCGTATACTTAGTCTAGCTAATCAATGTACATACTAACAAATAGCCATGCGAGCAGTAGGCGTGGCGAAGAGAGGAGATGCGAGATGGTTGATTCGGACAGGAGCACGGCGGAGGCGTTCCTCGAGCTGTTGCCCGCGCTCGGCAGGCTCACGCGTGGACGCTTTCCGGTGGGAGAGCACGAGGGACACGGGTGTCACG
>CADDYR010000154.1 GCA_902810765.1 Chloroflexota bacterium | reverse complement strand
CACCCGCACCGCGTTCTCGAGTCCCACCAGCACAGCCGCCGCGGCCTCGGCGACGATCCCGCCCGGGAACTTCAGCACCGCCGCGGCCTGCTCGTCCACCCCGAGCTCGCCGACGTGGGCCGTGCCGCGGACCTCCACGGGGTCAGCGAACGGCCGGCCCTGGGCCGCGCCCGCAAGGAGCCGCGCCATAGAGACGGGGTAGCAACCGACGTCCATGATCCCGCCCCCGCCCAGGCTGTTGTCGAACAGGCGATGCGCAGGGTGGGGCCTGGCGTCGAAGCCGAAGCTGGCCTGGATCAGCCTGACCTCCCCTATCGCTCCGTCGCGGACGAGCTGGGCGAGCCGCGCCGTCTGGGGATGGCAGCGGTACATGAACGCCTCCATGAGAAAGACGTCGTGGCGGGAGGCGGCCTCGACCACGGCCATCGCCTCGGCGTGGTTCAGCGCGATCGGCTTCTCGACAAGCACGTGCTTGCCCACCTCCGCCGCCTTGATCGCCCACTCGGCGTGCTGAGCGTGGGGGGTGGCAACGTACACCACCTGCACCCCGGGATCCTCGAGCAGTTCCTCGTAGCTGCCGTACGCGCGCGGAGCCCGGAGCTCGGAGGCGAAGCTATCAGCATTCTCCCGCGATCGGCTGCCCACTGCCACGAGCCCGCCCGTGCCGGACTCCGCCAGCCCGCGCGCGAATATGCGGGCTATGCTGCCCGTGCCGAGTATGCCCCACGCAACGCTCTTCGTCACCACCGCACTCCTCGATCTGTCGTTGGGAATCTGGAAGGGGTCGTGTGCTGCGCCCTTCTGTTCGCATCACGCCCATTGTAGTCGAACCGCACACAGAGTGGAACAGGTGCCCGGGACGCGTCGCCCCGGACCTGCCGGGTGGGAGGTAGCACTCGGGTGACGTCGAACCCACCCCGGAAGGCTCGGCGCACGTTAGAATGGCATCGGAGGTGGTCGCTTGAACGCGGAAACGGCTGGAGCTCCAGCCTTAACGGCCAGCGAGCGGGCGAGGTGGGTGCGGCGCGCGAAGCTCCTTGCCTGGCTGGGAGTGGGCTGGCACGGCATCGAGGCGGCGGTGGCGGTCGTCGCGGGTGTGGCGGCGGGCTCGATAGCCCTCGTGGGGTTCGGCGCGGACTCCGTAGTCGAAGCAGTGGCCGCGTTCGTCGTCATCTGGCGCTTCGCCGCCTCCCGCGCCTCCTCGGAGGAGGCCGAGCGACGAGCCCAGAAACTGATAGCGGCAAGCTTCTTCCTTATCGCCGCCTACGTGGGCGTCGAGGCAGTCCGCAACCTGATCGGCCGAGAGGCTCCTGCGGCGAGCTGGGTGGGCATCGGCCTGGCGGCCGTCACCTCGATGACGATGCCGCTGCTTGCCAGGGCGAAGGCCGAGGTGGGCGAGCGGCTCGGATCCTCGGCGACGAAGAGCGAGGGGCAGCAGAACATGCTGTGCGCCTACCTCTCCGTGGCCCTGCTCGTGGGGCTCGGCGCCAACGCCCTCCTCGGCTGGTGGTGGGCCGACCCCCTCACGGCCCTGGCCATAGCCGGGGTAGCTGTCAGGGAGGGCTGGGAGTCCTGGAGGGGAGATGCCTGCTGCACGGCGGACGGCAGCCTGCTCGCCCAGGGGAACGCGTGCGAGGACGGCGACTGCGACGGCTCCCGCTGTCACAGCAGTCATATTGAGGATAGGGCAGCGCGCTTCGGGCAGGTGACTCAGGACGAGACGGACCGGCCGTAGCCGGACTCTCTCACGAGACCCTCGACCCGGCTGCGGGTATCATCGCACATCCGCTCGTCGCGCCCGCCCTCGATCGCCGGCTCCGCCCTGATGTGCGGCTGGATACCCGCCCGCCGCAGCTGCCGTCCATCACCGTGGAGCGCGCTCGCACCGGTAAACGTCGCTCGCAGGAGCACAGGCTCATCCCCGGTAGTTCCTGTGGTACAGGCAGTAGCGATACCCCACCCTCAGCCCCTCGTGCTCCTTGAGGATGCCTTCGGCGACGTCGGCGGGGAGCTCCAGCCTCACCACCGCCTCGAGATCGCCCCTGCTCTCGAACCTCCACTCGCTCTCGACGCGGGTGAGCTCGAAGCCCTGGCGCTTCCAGAACGACTCGATCTCGTCGGAGTCCAGCTTCGCGAAGGCCGTCACGCGCCTGAGCCAGCTCGCGAACTCGCCCGAGCGCAGGTCGTTGTCTATCACGAACGCCGTGCCGCCCGGACGCACCACCCTCTCGAGCTCCCTCAGCCCCGCCTCGCATCCCGGGCCGAAGAAGTACGCGAAGCGGGCGTGCACCACGTCCACGCTCCGATCGGGGAGCAGTACCCTCTCGGCGGATCCTGTGACGACCGAGACATGCTCGAGGCCCAGCTCCACCACCCTCGCCATGGCTCTCAGGCGCAGGCGGTCGTCCGGCTCCATCCCGACGACGTGAGCGGCCCGCTCGTGGAACCGGGGCAGATGGAAGCCCGTGCCGCAGCCGAGGTCGAGCACCACCTTCCCCTCCCAGTGGGCGATCCCCCACATCGCCGCCTCGAGCCTGCCCTCGGGGTCGGCCGCGCGGTTCTCGATCTCGTACGTGTCGGGGTCTCGGTGAATGTTGGGCGCCTGGCGGAAGCCCGGCAGCTCGAATACATCGGCAGGCAAAGGCGTGCTCCGGGACACGGTCGGACACGATCTGCGAGGAGACATGCTACCACATGTGCTCCGGCAGGCGTTCAGCGCCGGGATTATCCGCGTTGGCGCGAACGCGGGTATCTTTGACACCTTTCGGGCGGTTCCAACGTTATTACTCACAGAGGAGCTTGCAACCACCTTCCCTCCGGCCCACACCCGTCCGGGAGGCGCGCCAGGCTCGATGCGGGTCCAACGGGGCTGCGTCGCCCACACCTGCGCGACAACGCCGCGCTCTCGGGAGAACGACCGATGGGGTCCCAGATCGAGGGGCGACCATCAGGCAGACGCGTTCCAGCGTGTCGGCTCGGGCGACGGGCCGGATGCCCCGGCAGAGCCTCGGCCCTGTTCAGCTCCCCTCCCCGCTCGCCGCCTACCCACTCGCGCGCGCTTGACCCGTTCTCGGAGCCCGGCCCCGGGCTCCCAACTCGGATTCATCTCAAGGAGAAAGAGAATGTCACGGCGCGTTCGCACACGCGGGACATACGTCCTGCGCGCACTGTTCGCCCTCTGCCTCGTGCTGCTCGTGGTGGCGCCCGCCTCCTCGGCGTCGCCTCCCGGCGGCAGCCCGTTCGAGACGGCCGGCAAGAGCCCCTTCTGCGAGAAGCTCGGCTCGAAGGTCCAGGCGTCGTCGGGCGCCCAGATGTACTGCTTCGGTCCGCAATCGAACGGTCCCGGCACCCCGGATCGTGTCAGGTCACCGCTCACGCTCCACCCGGCGGCCTCGTCCCGGATCCGCAACGTCGACGCCGCCAGTCCCTCTGAGGACGTCTCCCCCTCGGGCGTGCAGGCGTACGGCCAGTCCGAGGTCTCGACCGCGGCCGTCGGGCCGTACGTGGTCGAGGCGTGGAACGACTCGACGGGCTTCTTCTCGCCCTGCCCCTCCCCGCGCTACAAGGAGGAGCTGACGGGCTACGGGTTCTCGAACGACGGAGGCAGGACCTTCCGCGACCTCGGCGGGCTGCCGAACGACAACTGCGAGAGCTACATGTACAGCGGCGACCCGAGCGTGGGCGGCTGGAGCGCCGGGGGCAAGCCCTACTTCTACGTGAGCAGCCTGTACCTGCCGACCGGCTTCGGCTCGACGATCGTGTACTACATCGCGCTCTCGGCCTGCCAGGTGGTCGGCTCGGGCACCTCCGCCAGGCTCAGGTGCGGTCTGCCCGTGATCGTGGCACAGAGCACCGAGTGCCTCACGTTCAAGCCGTCCAACTTCAAGTTCTGCAGCTTCCTCGACAAGGACTTCCTGACGCTCGACCCCGTGCACGGCAGGCTGTACGTCTCCTACACGGACTTCGGGTTCAGCCCGATGAGCTCCGCCGGGAAGGTCGAGCTCGCGGTGTGCGACATCGGCACCCACGTCGGGGGCAGGGGACCTGCAGGGGGCACGCCAGCCAACCCGGTGTGCAGACAGCCCCACGGGGCTCCTCCGACCCCGCCGTACTACCTCGTGACCCCCGGCTCGAGCCTGGGCTGCGAGAACGAGGGGGCGTACCCCGCGGTGGACACGAGGACGGGCGACGTGTACGTTGCCTACGAGTACAACTGGGCCACCAACGTGTTCGCGGGCGGCTCGTCCTGCTCGGGCCAGCCCACCCAGATCAGGACGGTCAGGGTGCCGTTCTACTGCCTGCCGCTCAGGTCCACCTCGCCTTGCGGGCCTCCGACAAACGTGGCCGCAGCGCGCGTCGTCTCGATGGACGCCGCGTTCATCCCCGGCTACAACCGGTTCCCGATGAACGACTTCCCGAGGATCGCGGCCAGCCCGCTCAAAGGGACGGTGAGCGTCGTGTGGAACGACGCGAGGCTGCACCCGACGGGCGACATACTGCTCCAGAGCTACGAGCTCGGCAGCCTGACGCGGGTGCAGTCCAGCCCCGTGGTGCTGAACAGCGTCTCGGGCGACCGGGCGTGGAGATTCCTGCCGGCGCTGCGCAGCTCCGACGACAGGGGCAACCTGAGCGTGAGCTGGTACGACCGCAGGCTGTCTCCCTCCTCCGCCTACACGGACGTGTACGCGGCGGTGGGGGTGAGCCCGAGGACGACCGCGAGGCCGCGGGCCAACGTGCGGATCACGAACGTGTCGTCGAACTGGAACGCGAACTCGTCGGTCATCATCCCGAACTTCGGGGACTACACCGACAGCTACGTCGCGCCCACGAGCAGCACGTCCACCGCCGGCCGGCTGTACGTTGCCTGGTCGGACGGCAGGCTCGGAGAGCCCCAGCCCTTCAACGCCTCCGTGCCGATCCGATAGCTCCGCTGTCAGCGGGGAGGCCCGGGTGGGCCTCCCCGCGTTCCGGCCGAAGGGTAGCTTTCCCCGGCGCAGCCCCTTACAATGACTTCCTGCGAGAGACCTGCGGCGAGGAGCTCGCACGAAGGGGAGGTATCGAAAACGATCCTGCGCCACCTGCGCTTGTCATCTTGGGCGAAGCGAAGGGTCTGTAAGATATGCGCCACACCTGGCGAGGTAGTGGGGGCGGCAGCCCTCGAGCAGCAGCCGTAAAGGAGCATCAGAGGTGCCTGAGACGTATCGCCTGGGAGTGATCGGGTTCGCTCACATGCACGTGAACGAGCTGATGAGGCGGTTCGCGGAGCTTCCGAACGTCGAGTGGGTCGCGTGCGCGGACACCGTGCCGTCGCGGCCCGAGCTCGTGGAGATGCCCTCCACCCGGGCCTACAACCTGAGGCAGGCGCGGGAGAGGATCGGCATCCCGAAGGTCTACGACGACTACCGGGACATGCTCTCGGAGGAAAGCTTCGACCTCGTGATCTTCTGTCCCGAGAACGCCCGGCACGGGGAGGTCGCGGAGGCCATCGCCGCGTCCGGGGCGCACATGCTCACCGAGAAGCCGATGGCCGCGAGCCTGCCCGAGGCGCTGCGGATGGTGCGCGCGGCGGAGGCGCACGGGGTCGAGCTGTTCGTCAACTGGCCCACGACCTGGAGCCCCGCCGTGCGCAAGGCGAAGGAGCTGCTCGACTCCGGAGCCATAGGCAGGCCGTGGCAGTTGAAGTGGCGTGGCGGCTCGATGGGGCCTCTCTCGCACGGCTCGCGGCACCCCGGCACGGACGAGACCGCGCACGAGATCACGGGAGCCGAGAAGGGCGCGACCTGGTGGTATCGCGAGGAGGACGGGGGAGGCGCCCTGCTCGACTACTGCTGCTACGGCGCGTGCCTCTCCCGATGGTACGTGGGCGAGCCCGCGCAGGCCGCGTTCGGGATGAGGGCGAACCTCGCGAGCCACTATGGTGACGCCGACGACAACGCTGTGATAGCCGTGCGCTTCCGCGATGCGATGGCGATCCTCGAGGCCACCTGGAGCTGCGTGGACCACGGAGTGCCCACCGGCCCCATCATCTACGGAGAGTCCGGCACGATGGTCGTCGAGCGAAGGGGCGACGAGCAGGTGGTGAAGCTCGTGCAGGGCAAGGGGGCGGAGCCAAGGTACGTGAAGGGCGATCCTCTGCCGGACGGTCGCGCGACGCTGGCGCAGGAGATAGTGCATCACCTCGAGACGGGCGAGCCAATCCACGAGACGATGGATGCCCGGTTCAACCTCGACGCGCAGGCGATCCTGGATGCGGGCATCCGCTCGGCCGAGAGCGGTCGGCTCGAGGTCGTGAGCAACAGCTCCTGGGCGATAGGGGCGTAGTCCCGTCCCCGCCTCGAGCGTATCTCCCCACCCGGCCTCTGCCCGCAGATGCGGAGCTATCTCCGGCGGTGAACGGGCACAGCACCGTGCCGTGCCGGGGCACAAACGCGTACTGACTGCCCTGGGGGAGCGCTCCTTGCGGGGTGATGTATGAGGTCTTATACTCATCTATGCGCGCACGCGCTGGCGGAGACCTGGCAGGTGTACGCGAATGCTCTTCAGGCGAGGCTCCATCCATAGGTCTGGATACTGGCTTCCCAGGCTGCAACGCGCGCTACCCGCGGAGATGAAGAACCTACCTGACCTGACCCGCGAACAGGTGCACGAGCTGCTCACGAAGGGCGTGGTCGAGAGAGAGGCGCTCGCCCCGTGGGGCACGAACTACACGTACTTCGTGCAGCTCCGGCTGGACGGGATCGCTCATCCGGCGGTGTACAAGCCGCGCCGGGGCGAGGCACCCCTGTACGACTTCCCCTCCGGTACGCTGTATCGCCGCGAGTACGCGGCGTACCTCGTCAGCCACTGGCTGGGCTGGCAGCTCGTGCCTCACACCGTGATCCGCGACGGCCCGTACGGCGTCGGCTCCATGCAGATCTACGTGCTGGCCGAGGGCGAGCCCCACGTGTACAGCCTCACGGAGGCCGACGCGCACGACCTTCGCCGGCTTGTCCTGTTCGACCTGATCGTCAACAACGCCGACCGCAAACCGGCGCACTGCTTCAAGGGGCGCCGACACGGTATCTGGGCGATAGACCACGGGCTCACGTTCCATCACTACCCCAAGCTCCGCACCGTCATCTGGGATTTCTGCGGGGAGGAGATCCCTAAGGACATCCTCGAGGAGTTCAGGGCCGCCTACGAGGACCCGCGGAGGGTCGGGTGGCTGAACGAGGAGCTCTCCGTCCTGCTCGCCGCCCGCGAGGTCTCCGCCTTCTGGAGGCGGGTGGAGGGCGTGCTCTCCTGCCCCAGGTTTCCGGACCTCGACCCGCGCTACAACGTGCCCTATGGGTTCGCCTAGGACCGAGGGCGGCTATCGAGTCGCTAGGTGCATCGGCATGATGACGTGGGTGTACGCGTCGTTGCCGACGGGCTTGATCACCCCCGGCGCGTTCGGGGCCTGGGTCTCGAGCGCCACCTGCCCCGTGCCGATGACCGACAGGACGTCGGTCAGGTACTTCGCGTTGAAGGCTATCTGCCCGCCGTCCCCCTCGACGGTGGCCGCGAGCTCGTCCGCCCCAGAGCCGATCTCGGCCGCGGTCGCCGAGATCACCACCTTACCCGCGCTCTGGTCGTCTCCGGGCTCGAGCTGCAGGCGCACCGCGTTCGAGCTGTCGCGCGCGAAGATGGACGCGCGCCGCGCCGCCTGCAGGAACTCCTGCGTGTCGAGGATCGTCCGGGTCGCGTACTGCTTTGGGATGATCTGGTTGAAGTTCGGGAAGTTGCCGTCCACCAGCCTCGAGATGATGTCCACGTTCTCGCCGTGAAACATCACCTGAGAGCGGTTGGGCGTGACGGTGATCTCGATGGGCTCGGCCGAGTCCCCGATGAGTCGTGCCAAGGCGTCGAGCGCCTTCGCGGGCACGATCACGCTGATCGGCTCCGGGAGCTGGTCCACCGCGTGGTGCTTGACGGCGAGGCGGAAACCATCGGCCGCGGCCATGGTCAGCGTGCCCTCCTCGAACCTCATCAGCACCCCTGCGAGCACCGGGCGGGAGTCGTCTCCGGCGGCCGCGAACACCACCTGTCCGATCATCTCCTTGAGCACGGAAGGCTCGACGCGGATCGTCGGCTCATCCGACACAGTCGGGATCGTGGGGAAGTCCTCCGGGTTCATGCCGAGGATGTCCGCCGAGGAGTGACCGCACGAGACCCTCACCTTCTCGCCGTCCAGCGTCTCGATTCGCACCTTCTCGTTCGGCAGGCTCGCGACGAAGTCGGTCAGCAGCCTGCTCGGTATGGTCGTCGAGCCCTCCGACTCGATCTCCGCTCCCACCCAGGTGGTGATCCCGAGCTCGAGGTTCGTGGCCACGAGCTTCAGCCTGCCCTGGTCGGTGCTGAAGAGGATGTTCGAGAGGATGGGCAGCGTGCTGCGTGTGCTAACCGCCCGGCTCACCACCGATAGCCCGCGGCTCAGGTTCTCTTGCAGACAGGAAAGCTTCACTTCGAGCAAGACCTCCCCAGGTAGGTTCGATCGAGTAGATCGAGTTCCGTGTGGCGGGATTATAGGGGCTGGACCCACTGGTTGCAAGCCGGCCGGGCGCACGGCCGCTCTCGTCGTAGTTCGGCACGGTCTTGACCTGGACCCGCCCGCTCGCCACGTCCTGGCGCACCTTCTCGACCTCCTGCCGGCACTCCGGCGAGACCGCCCCCCGGTAGTAGTGGTCGCGAGCCAGCTCCACGCCGTTGTTCTGCAGGCCGTAGTTGTACGTCCTGCCCGTCTTCAGCGAGCTGCTGGCGTCCATGAGCGCCAGGTCGAAGATCGCGTCATCCACGCGCCTCACGATGCTGCTCAGGACGGTTCCGGGATAGAGGGAGTTCTGATCCTGATCCGTGCCGATGGCGTACTTGTGGTGATCCTTCGCCGATCGCAACACCCCGAACCCGGTGCGGCCAGCCACCTGCAGCACCACGGTCGCGCCCCGCTCGAACTGCCGATCCGCGAGGCCACGTCCCTCCTTCGGGTCGTCGAAGCCGTGGGCGTACGACACCAGCACGCGGACCCCCGGCCGCACGTACCTGGCCCCCTGTCGGTACCCGACGACGAAGTCCTCGACTACCGGGTTGGGCTCGCCGCCGACGAAGCCGATGGTGGGCGGACCGGCGATCCCCCGGCGCTCGTCGTACTCGTCGGACACGCAGGCGGCGAGTGCGCCCGCGATGAACGAGCCCTGGTTCTCCGGGAACGTCACGTTCGCCACGTTGGGCGCGTCCACGGTCGCGTCGAAGAGCACGAACTGCTGACGGGGGTACTGCGACGCGACGGACTCGACAAGAGGGCGGGCATCGTACGAGCCGGTGATGATGAGGTCGTAGCTCCCCTGCTTCGCCAGCTTCCGAAGAGCTGCTTCCCACCTGACCGGATCGTAGCCCACCTGGACGATGCGTGTCCCGGCGCTCAGCTCGTGGTGGACGCGCGACATCCCCTGCGCGGCCGAGTCGAACAGCCCGTGGTCGCCGAGGCGAGGCACGACGAGGGCGACGCGTAGCTTGCGCAGTCGAATGGCGGAGGGCGACGCGCGGGGATAGGGCACCAGCGTCACGGCTCGGGCCACCGTGGGGGTGGGAGGCCGGGT
>CADDYR010000153.1 GCA_902810765.1 Chloroflexota bacterium | reverse complement strand
GCGCACGTTCATACAGGGCATCACGCTGACGGGAGTCAAGGGCTGATGTCGCGGGCGCGGGTGGGTGTGTTCGGCATCGGGCTCGCGGCCTACTGGCCGCAGTTTCCCGGCCTCGTGGAGAGGCTCTAGGGCTACCAGCGCCACGTCGAGGAGCAGATCGGCCGCTGGGCGGAGGTCGTCTCCGCGGGGCTGGTGGACACCGCCCCCGGGGCGGCGGAGGCGGGGGAGCGCTTCGCGCGCAAACGGGTAGACCTGCTCGTGTGCTACGCAGCGACCTACGCGACCTCCTCGCAGGTGCTGCCCGCGGTGCAGGAGGCGAAGGTACCGGTCGTCGTGCTCAACCTCCAGCCCACGCGGGCGCTGGACTACGAGCGCACCGACACGGGCGAGTGGCTCGCCAACTGCTCGGCGTGCTGCGTGCCGGAGATCTCCTGCGCGTTCGAGCGCTCTGGCATCCAGTTCAACGTCGTGTCGGGCACGCTCTTCGACGACGAGGCGGCCTGGGCCGAGGTCCGGGACTGGTGCCTGGCCGCGGGCGCCGCGGCCACCGTGCGCCGAAGCCGCTTCGGCTTCCTCGGGCACACCTACCCCGGCATGCTCGACATGTACTCCGACTTCACGATGCTTCACGCCCAGCTCGGCGCGCACGTCGAGGTGCTCGAGATGGACGACCTGCGCGACAGGGTGGAGGACGCCACGCCCGAGGAGGTGGGGGCGAAGCTGAGGGAGGCGCGAGAGGTGTTCGAGCTCGACCCGAGCGTGACCGAGGAGAACCTGCGCTGGGCCGCGCGCGTGGCGGTCGGGCTCGACAGGCTCGTGGAGGACTTCGAGCTCGACGCGCTCGCCTACTACTACCGCGGCACGCGCGGCAGCGAGTACGAGCGCATAGGTGCCGGGCTCATCCTGGGCAACTCCCTCCTGACGGCGCGCGGCGTACCGGCCTCGGGCGAGGGAGACCTGAAGAACGCGGTCGCGATGAAGGTTATGGACTCGCTCGGCGCTGGCGGCTCCTACACCGAGTTCTACGCGATGGACTTCGAGGAGGGCTTCGTGCTGATGGGCCACGACGGCCCCGGCCACATCGCGATCAGCGATCGCAGACCCGTGCTGCGCGAGCTGCCGCTGTACCACGGCAAGGCCGGCTACGGCGTCTCCGTCGAGTTCAGCGTCCGGACCGGCCCGGTCACGATCCTGGGAGTCACGCAGACGCGGGACGGCCGGCTCAAGATGCTCGCGGCCGAGGGAGAGTCGCTGCCCGGACGGATCCTGCGCATAGGCAACACGAACAGCCGGATCCGCTTCAGCCTCCCGCCCGCGCAGTTCATGAACGCGTGGTGCGAGCAGGGGCCCACACACCACTGCGCGCTCGGCACCGGGCATCAGGCGCGCGTGCTCGGCAAGGTCGCGAGGCTGCTCGGGCTCGAGTACGTCGGCGTCGCATAGGGAAGGATCGAGAGCATGACCGCGCTGGACGAGCGCTTCGACAACCCCCCGAAGGAGTTCTCGCCCGTGCCGCTCTGGTGGTGGAGCGGGGAGAGGCTCGACCCCGAGCGCCTGCGATGGCAGATGGAGCGCTTCGTCGAGGGCGGGGTGCACAACCTCGTCGTCATGAACCTGGCGCCCACGGGCCCCCTGTATGGCTCCGATCCGGACGATCCGCCCTTCTTCTCCGACGAGTGGTGGGAGATATTTCGGGGGGTGTGCCGGGACGCGCGGGAGCTCGGCGTGCGCATCTGGTTCTACGATCAGATAGGCTTCTCGGGCGCGAACGTCCAGGGGGAGGTCGTGAAGCGGCACCCCGAGTTCGCTGGACATTCACTCGACCGAGTGACCCACGACCTCTCCGGGCCGGGCGCGGTGGAGTGCCCAGCGGGTGGGACGCCCCTCGCGGCGTGCGCCCTGCCGGTCGACCCCGAGGGAGCTCCGAGGGGCGAGCCGATAGCGCTGGAGGTCCGCGACGGCCGGGCGGTCTGGGAGGGCAGCGGCCCCCACCGCCTGATGCTCTTCTACAGGGTCTCCCGCGGCTTCGACTACTTCAGCCCCGAAGCCTGCCGAGCGCTCATCGGCGCGATCCACGGACAGTTCGAGGCGCGCGCCGGGGAGTACATCGGAGACGTGATCGTGGGCTCCTTCCAGGATGAGCTCCCGGCGATGCCCACGTGGTCCGCGACGTTCGCCGAGGAGTTCCGGAGGCGTCGGGGCTACGACCTCCTGCCCCGACTCGCCGCGCTCTGGGAGGACTACGGCGAGGAGACCGGGATCGTACGGCGCGACTACCACGCGACGAGGGCGGACCTGGCGGAGGAGGCGTTCTTCGAGACACTGCACGAGTGGCACGAGAGGCGCGGGCTGCTCTGCGGCTTCGACCAGCACCACCCGGCGAGGGCGGGCCATCCGGTGGCCGCAACCGCGCTGTACGCCGACTATCTGCGCACCCACCGATGGTACTCGGCGCCCGGCAGCGACCACCACGGCGACGCGAAGGTCCACTCCTCGCTCGCGCACCTGCACGACCGGCCGCGCGTATGGATCGAGGCATTCCACAGCTCGGGCTGGGGAGGCACGCTCGAGGAGACGTTCGACTGGCTGCTCCCCTGGCTGAGGGCGGGCGCCAACCTGTACGACCCCCACGCGACCTACTACAGCACCCGTGGCGCGTGGTACGAGTGGGCGCCGCCCTCCACAGACTGGCGACAGCCCTACTGGAGGCACTACGGCCAGTTCTCGAAGGCCGTCGCGCGGCTCTGCTCGGCGCTCACGCTCGGGGACCACGTGTGCGACGTCGGTGTGCTTTTCCCCACCACGACCGTGCAGGCCGGTCTCGCGCTCGACGGCCCGAGCGAGGAGGCGCGCGCGGCGCACGAGACCTACCTCGAGCTCGTGGGGCAGATGCACTGGGTCAGGACCGTGCCCGGAGCGCTCGACGGGGCGTGCCGCGACTACGACGTGCTCGACGACGGCTCGGTCCAGCGCGGCACGGTCTCCGACGGTCGTCTGCGGATCGGGCGCGAGGAGTACCGCGCGGTGGTACTGCCGAGCTGCGCTGCGATCGAGGACACGACGGCCGCGAAGCTCGCGGAGCTCGCAGACTCTGGCGGGGCAGTCATCGCGGTGGGGGCGCTGCCGCGCACCTCCCTGGGGACCGACAGCGACGGCGTGGCGAGGCTCCTCCGCCTCTTCGAGCAAGGTCGCGCCGTGCACGTCCCCGATACCCCCGGGCTGCGCGACGCGCTGGCCCCGATAGAGCCGACGGTCGAGGCTTCGGTGCCCACGCTGATGCGCAGGGTGGATGGAACGACGATCCTGTTCGTTCCGGCGGTCTTCCCGCGGGCGACGAGGATGCCGGGCGAGGCGGGTGGCGAGATCAACTGGCTCGACGTGGACTACGACTTCGACCCGTCCCGCTACGAGAGGAGCGTGCGCGTCCGGGTGCGCGGCGTGAGCGGGGCGCCCGTCCTGTACGAGCCGGTGAGCGGAAGGAGGCGGACGCTTCCGGTGAGCGAGGACGGCTCCGTCGAGGTGCCGTTCGAGGACGGGCCGTGCGCCCTCCTCGTCTGGGGCAGTGAGGCCACGTCGGCCGAGCCCCTCGGCACGTACCACGAGGTGTCCCGGACCTCGCTCGAAGGCGACTGGACGACCGAGCTCGTGCCGACGCTCGACAACAGGTGGGGAGACTTCGCGCTGCCCCCGTCCTCTGCACCCCAGCCCGTCGAGGTGTGGGACCTCAGGGGCCGGGGGGAGCCCGATGGCGCGAGCGGCGTCGAGCTCGGCTGGCATACCTCCGAGCACGACGACTCGGACTGGCTGGTGCTGCACGCATCCTTTGGCCCGCGGGGCGTGTCGACCGGTCCCTCGGACCCCGACGCACTGCCCGAGCCGATACGGAGCGTGGCGGACTGGCGGTCGGACGGCTGGAGAGTCTCGGAGTACTCGCTCTCACGGGGCATATACAAGGATCGGCTGCACCAGCAGACGCTTGGCCCGAAGGCCCATGTGCCCGAGGAGTTCCTCGACTTCGGGAGGGTGGGCGCCGGACAGGCCGTTCAGTATCGAACGATCCTGCACGTTCCGGCGGCCCTCGAGACGCACCTCGCGGTGGGAGCTCCCGGCATCAAGCGGGCGTGGATCAACGGGAACGAGGTCGGGGAAGATCACGGCTACCTGATGATAGCCCCCGTAAGGCTCGGGGCCGGAGATAACGTGCTCGAGCTCAGAGTGACCGCGGAGGAGGACGGAGACCTCCGCGCCCACTTCGCCCTCGTGACGGATCCCGAAGCCTACCGCCGTCCGGAGTGGATCCGGGCGGCCGGCGGCCCCGCGAAGGACTCGTCCGTGCTCTACCGCAAGACCTTCGAGGTCCGCGGGGAGCCCGTGCGGGCGGTGGCTCAGGTGGGAGCGGTGGGGCCGTGCCGGGTGATCGTGAACGGCGAGGAGGTCGGGCGGCACGGCGGCTTCGACCCGTACCTCACCGCAACGAGCACACGCGTGCAGCCGTACGACGTCACGGGCCAGGTCAGGCGGGGAGAGAACACGCTCGAGGTGGAGGTGAACGACCGGGGCGCGCACGGCGACGCGCTCGTGGACTGCCTGGTCGAGACCCGGGACGGGCGCACGGCCGTGGTCACGGACCCGTCGTGGGAGGCGTCTCGCGACGGCCGGCGGGTCGAGACACTGCCCAGGCGGAGACAGGTCACGGATCCGGGCTGGGCACACCTCTGGCGCCGCCCTCATCCGCTGCCTGACGCCGGCTGGCTCGACGGCCGAACCAGCTCGGAGAGCCCCGTGCAGCCGCTCGTGCCCCGGCCCGGTCCGGCGCTCCCTCGCGTCGAGTGGCTGCGCTTCGTGCTCCCGCCCGGCGCGACCGAGATGGAGCTCCCCGCCCACGGCGACGTCACGGTGTACGTGGACGGCAAGGAGGTCGGGCGGGTCAGCGGGGCCGCGAGGGTCGTCCTGCCGAACGCCGAGCGCACGGGGAGGCTCTGCGCCCTGCGCGTCCAGCCCGAGCCTGGGTACGCGGGTGGCGGCGTGCTCGAGGGACCGCCGAGGTTCGAGACCGCGAGGGGCAGGATGCCGCCCGGCAACTGGCGCGACCTCGGCCTGCACGACTACAGCGGCGGCGTGCGCTACTCCCGCTTGGTCGAGTGGACGCCGCACCCCAGCACGCGCTCGCTGCTCGACCTGGGCCGGGTGCGTGGCACGGCGGAGGTGCGCGTGAACGGAGAGGACGCGGGCGCGCGGTTCCTCTCCCCCTACGTCTTCGACCTGACGGACCACCTCAGGGAGGGCGAGAACGAGCTCGAGGTGACGGTGTACAACACGCTCGGCCCCTACTTCGACGCCGCGAGCCCGACCCACTACGTCTTCCCGATCCAGCGCGACTCCGGGCTCTTTGGGCCGATAGTGCTGCGAGAGGTGTCCGTCATCGGCTAGCATAGGTTATGTAAGGAGTGCGATATTGAGCGAGGGCGCCAGGGTGTGGCTCGTGCCCGACGGCTACCTGCCGGAGCGGAGCACGGGCGACCAGAGGAGCCACGAGGCGATATGCGTGCTGAACACCTCGCGCGAGGACGCGCACCTGAGGGTCACGGTGTACTTCGAGGATCGAGAGCCGATCCGGGACGTGGAGGTGGTAGTGCCGGCCGAGCGCACGCGTCACATCCGCACCGACATGCCCGAAGCGCTCGGCGGCGCGTCGCTGCCTCGGGGCGTGCCGTACGCCGTGCGGGTGGAGAGCGACGTGCCGGTGGTCGTGCAGCACTCCCTCCTCGACACCTCTCAGGAGGCGCTCGCGCTGTTCACGACTATGGGACATCCGGCGAGGTAGACGTGAGCGGGGGGACAGCGTACATAGCCGTCGACCTGGGAGCCGAGAGCGGGCGCGTGTTCCTCGGCGGCTTCGACGGCGACAGACTGAGCTTCGAGGAGGTCCACCGCTTCCCGAACCTACCGGTGCGCCTGCCGGACGGCCTCCACTGGGACGTGCTGCGCCTGTACCGGGATGTGAAGGACGGGATCGCCAGGGCGGTCTCCCGTGCAGGGGGCCGGGTCGAGAGCGTCGGGATAGACTCGTGGGCGGTGGACTTCGGGCTGCTCGACCGCGACGGCACGCTCGTCGCCGAGCCCTGGCACTACCGGGACGCTCGCACCGAGGGGATGATGGAGCGGGCGTTCTCGAGGGTGCCGCGCGAGGAGATCTACTCGACCACGGGCATCCAGTTCATGCCGATCAACACCCTGTACCAGCTGCTCTCGATGGAGGGCACCGCCGCGCTCCAGCGCGCCGAGAGGCTGCTCATGATCCCCGACCTGCTCGCGTACTGGCTCTCGGGAACGACGACGGGCGAGCGCACGAACGCCACGACCACCCAGCTGTTCGACGTGCGACGGCGGGCGTGGGCAGTGGACCTGATGCGCAGGCTCGGCGTGCCGGAGCGTATCTTCCCGGAGGTCATCGAGCCCGGCACGAAGCTCGGCCCGACCCTCGGGGAGGTCTCGGAGGAGCTGGGAGCGTGTCTCGAGGTCACGGCGGTCGCCTCGCACGACACCGCCTCGGCGGTGGTGGCGGTGCCCGCGGAAGGCTCCGACTTCGCGTACGTCTCGAGCGGGACGTGGTCGCTCGTCGGGCTCGAGCTTTCCGAGCCCGTGCTGACCGAGGACGCGATGCGGGCGAACTTCACGAACGAGGGGGGCTTCGGGCACACCACACGGTTCCTCAGGAACGTGATGGGGCTGTGGATACTCCAGGAGTGCCGCAGGCACTGGTCGAGGCAAGGCGCGGACGTGAGCTATGAGGGGCTCATGCAGGCTGCCGAGCTGGCCCCGTCGCTCGCCCGCCTGATTGACCCGGACGATCCAGCGTTCCTCCCGCCGGGCAACATGCCCGCGCGGGTGCGCGACTACTGCGCGCGAACGGGCCAGAGTGCCCCCGAGAGCCCGGCGGAGCTCGCGCGCTGTGTGCTCGAGAGCCTCGCGCTCCGGTACCGATGGGTGATCGAGCGGGCGCAGCAGCTCACCGGGCGCTGCGTCAGCACGGTTCACGTCGTGGGCGGAGGGGCGAACAACGCTCTGCTGTGCCGGATGACCGCCGACGCCACCGGACTCCCGGTGAGGGCGGGTCCCGCGGAGGCCACGGCGCTCGGCAACCTGCTGGTGCAGGCACACGCGCGGGGCCGGGTGGGCTCGCTTGAGGAGATGCGCGAGGTCGTGCGCCGCTCGGCCCGGGTGGTTGCGTATGAGCCCGGGCCGGAGGCGCGCGACGAGTGGGACGAGGCTTACGAGAGGCAGACGGCGCTGAGCGCCGAGCCGGGGAACTGCCGCAACGCCGATCCTGAGCCGCACCCGTCACCCTGAGAGAGGCGAAGGGTCCTGCTGCAGATTCTTCACCTTTGGCTCACAATGACAGGGGTAGGGGCTCAGCAAAGACGAGATGGCGTTGGGACTCCGAACGACACGAGAGGCGCGCCTCGGCACGAAGGGCAGGAGGCCGCCCCTCACGAAACAGAGACTCCGGCTGGTAGCTGATTGGAGGCGAGGGGCGATGTCTCTCGCAAGAGGAGGGATCGCATGGACGTGGCGCTACGCCGACAGTACGAGGGGCTCAGGGGCGCGCTCGAGGAGCGGGGGGCCGACCCCGACTGGGTCGAGACGCAGCTCCGCGCACAGCGGGTCGAGACGCCATCCTGGGGCTACGGCAACTCCGGCACCCGCTTCGCCGTGTTCCCCCAGCCCGGCGTGCCCCGAAACCCGTTCGAGAAGCTCGAGGACGCGGCCCAGGTCCACAGGCTGACGGGCATCTGCCCGTCCGTCGCGATCCACATCCCCTGGGATCGGGTGGACGACTACGCGGCGCTGCGGCAGCACGCGGAGTCGCTCGGGATGACGATCGGCGCGGTGAACCCGAACGTGTTCCAGGAGCCCGAGTACAGGCTGGGCAGCGTCTGCAACCCCGACCCGGAGGTACGCCGCAGGGCCACCGATCACCTGCTCGAGTGCGTCGAGATCGCACGGCAGGTGGGCTCGAAGGTGCTCAGCCTCTGGTTCGCGGACGGCACGAACTACGCGGGCCAGGACTCGTTCCTCGAGCGCAGGCACAGGATGCGCGAGTGCCTGGCCGAGGTGTACGAGGCGATGCCGGACGACACGCGGATGCTGCTCGAGTACAAGTTCTACGAGCCCGCGTTCTACGAGACGGACCTCGCCGACTGGGGCAGCTCGCTCACGATGTGCCAGAAGCTCGGACGCCGAGCGCAGGTGCTCGTCGACCTCGGGCACCATCCGCAGGGCACGAACATCGAGCAGATAGTCGCCTTTCTGCTGGACGAGGGCAGGCTCGGGGGGTTCCACTTCAACGACCGCAGGTACGGGGACGACGATCTGATCACCGGCTCGGTCAACCCGTTCCAGCTGTTCCTGATATACAACGAGCTCGTCGAGGTGCAGACCAGCGGGCGCTCGAACGTCGCCTACATGATAGATCAGTCGCACAACGTCGAGCCGAAGATCGAGGCGATGATCCTGAGCGTGACGACGCTGCAGGAGGCGTACGCGAAGGCGCTGATCGTGGACCGCGAGGCGCTGCGCTATGCCCAGAGGTCCGGCGACGTGCTCCGGGCCCACCGCGTGCTGCTCGACGCCTACGACACGGACGTCCGGACGATCTGTGCGAAGGTGCGCGAGGACCTGGGCGGAGCGGCCGATCCGGTGGAGGCGTTCCGCGCGAGCGGCTACCTCGAGAGGGTCGCCGAGGAGCGCAGGGAGGGAGCGCAGGCGGGGTGGCTGTAGGCGGGGCTGCACGAGGGAGGAGTCGAGGTATGAAGATGGGGACCACGAGGATAGTCCGCGGAGTGGAGGACCTGTGGGATGGAGGCGGGATGCGCGACCGCTCTCCCCTCGACCAGCTGGTGTACCGCTCCAACCTGCTCGGCCGCGACCGGGCGGTCGCGAACTACGGGGGCGGCAACACCTCGGCCAAGGCACGGGAGCGGGACCACACCGGTCGTGAGGTCGAGGTGTTGTGGGTCAAGGCGTCCGGCAGCGACCTGGCGGACATCACCGAGAGCGGCTTCGCGGGGCTCAGGCTGTCGGAGGTGCTCGAGCTGATGCGGCGCGACGAGATGAGCGACGAGGAGATGGTCGCCTACCTCGGCCGCTGCCAACTCGCGCCGGGCATGCCGCGTCCCTCAATCGAGACCCTGCTCCACGCCTTCGTGCCCTACCCACACGTGGACCACACCCACCCCGACGCGATCAACGTGATCTGCTGCTCGGAGCGCGGGGAGCAGCTCGCGCGCGAGTGCTTCGGCGACGAGGCCGCCTGGATACCCTATATCCGTCCGGGCTTCACACTATCGAAGCGGGTGGCCGAGGCGGTGCGGCACAACCCGGGACTCAGGCTCGTGCTCCTCGCGAAGCACGGGCTGGTGACGTGGGGCGAGACCGCCGAGGAGTGCTACCGCAACACGATCGAGGCGATCAATCGGGCGGCCGAGTTCGCCGCGTCGCGCACCAGAGGACGCGAGCCGTTCGGGGGGTGCGCGCTCGATCCGCTGCCCGCGCGGGAGCGCGACGACCTGCTCGCCTCCGTGCTGCCCGCGCTGCGCGGCGCCGTCTCGGAGGGCGGGCCGAAGATACTGCAGGTCGACACCTCCGATGAGGTACTGGAGCTAGTGTGCGGGCGC
>CADDYR010000152.1 GCA_902810765.1 Chloroflexota bacterium | reverse complement strand
TCACAGGGGGCAGCCGCGGCCTGGGACTCCTGCTCGCGCGGGAGTTCGCGCGGCAGGGCTCGAGGCTCGCGATCTGTGGCCGCGACCGGGAGACGCTCGACCGGGCGCTCGCCGATCTCCGAGCTAGGGGGGCCGAGCTCTTCGGGCAGACGTGCGACGTCTCGGACCCGGCGCAGGTCGAGGACCTGGTGCGCGCGACGACCGGGCGCTTCGGCCGGGTGGACGTGCTCGTGAACAACGCGGGCATCATCCAGGTGGGGCCGGTGCGCTCGATGACCCGCGAGGACTTCGAGCGGGCGATGGACGTGATGTTCTGGGGAGCGTACAACGCGACGACGGCCGTGCTGCCCCAGATGCTCGAGCGGCGCTCGGGGCGGATCGTGAACATCACCTCGATCGGCGCGAAGGTGAGCGTGCCCCACCTGCTGCCCTACGGCTGCGCGAAGTTCGCGATGATCGCCTTCTCCGAGGGGCTGAGGGCGGAGCTCGCGCGCGACGGCATCACGGTCACGACGATCGCGCCGGGGCTCATGCGCACCGGCTCGCACCTGCACGTCGTGCTCAAGGGGAATGGACCGCGCGAGGAGGAGTGGTTCTCGCTCGGCGCGAGCCTGCCGCTGATCTCGATGGACGCGGAGCGCGCAGCGCGCCAGATAGTCGAGGCCGCGCGCCGTGGGGAGGCCGAGCGCATCCTCACGATCCCGGCGAACCTGCTCGCCCGCTTCCACGGCCTCTTCCCCGGCACGACCGCGAACCTGCTCGGGCTGGCCAACCTCTTCCTGCCCTCAGAGCGTTCGAGCTCCCGTCCCGGGCGCGCGGAGTCGAGGCTCGTGGACGCACTGACGACCCTCGGGCGCCGGGCCGCGCAGCGCTACAACGAGCTCCCAGAGAGCCACCGCCCCTCCCCGGGGACTGAGAGGTGAACGCTTTGCGCTACGGAGTGGAGGTCGTAAACGGCGGGCCGTTCGCGGACCCGAGGACGGTCGTACGCGTGGCGCAGGCGGCGGAATCGTCCGGATGGGAGGGGCTGTTCGTGTGGGATCACCTCGCGTTCGTGTGGGGCGCGGAGTTCGCCGATCCGTGGGTGACGCTCTCGGCCATGGCCGCCTCCACGAGCCGGATGCGCCTGGGCACCGTGATCTCTCCCCTGCCGCGCTACCGCCCGCAGGTGCTGGCACACCTCGTCGCCACGCTCGACGTGCTGAGCGGGGGGAGGACGGTCCTCGGCGCGGGACTGGGTGGAGTGCCGGAGGAGTTCACCGCGTTCGGAGAGCCGGGCGATGCGCGCGAGCGCGCGTCCATGCTCGATGAGGGGCTGAGGGTCGTGTCGAGGCTGTGGTCGGGAGAGAAGGTCACCCATCGCGGACGCCACTACTCGGTGGAGGGCGTCACCCTGTCGCCCCTGCCCGTCCAGCGCCCCCGAGTGCCGGTGTGGATAGGCGGCGAGAGCAGGGCCGCGCTGCGAAGGGCGGCCAGGTGGGACGGCTGGGTGGTAAGCGGCGCGAGCCAGGACGGCCGCACGATGAGCAAGCGCCCGGAGGACATCGCTAAGGCCGTGAGAGTGATCCGCGTGGAGCGCACCATCGCAGCGACCTTCGAGGTCGCGATGACCGGCTACTCGGAGCCGGGCGATGAGGCGATCGTGAGCGAGTACGCGGACGCGGGGGTGACGTGGTGGCTCGAGAGCGTGAACGCCTACCGCGGCTCGGTGGACGGAATGCTCCAGCGTCTCTCCTCCGGACCGCCCGCCTGATGAAGGAGATCTTGACGGAGCAGCCGTTCAGCGTCCACGTGAGCCAGCGTGCTCTCGACGACCTCGGAGAGCGCCTGGCTCGTACCCGCTGGCCCGACGAGGTGGATGGAGCGGGATGGGACTACGGCGTGCCGCTCGCGCACATGAAGGACCTCGTCTCGTACTGGCGAGACCGCTTCGACTGATGGCATCAGGAGCGGCGCATCAACTCCTTCCACAACTACCGCGCTCAGGTGGACGGGAGGGGATCCACCTCGTGCACGAGCGCGGGCACGGCCACGACCCCGTGCCGATCCTGCTCCTCCGCGGCTGGCCGAGCACCTTCTACGAGTAGCTTCCGGCGCTTATCCGGCTTTGTGGGCAGGCTTCTCCAGTTCGGCCTGCACGATCTCTATGGATCCGAGCAGCCGCGGGACGTCGGCTTCGCTCATCAGGGCCAGCATCTTGAGCGACCACTTCACCCTCGAGAACAGCCACATCGCGGCTATCAGCGCCGGGTCCGGCCGGCCCAGTTGCGCCTCCTGCGCGTAGGCTTCGAAGAAGAGCGCCGCCACGTCCCCGTCGTACGACCTGTCAGGAAAGAACGAGGCTGTGCTCTTCAGGACGTCGTACAGCGGCAGCTCGTCGGGATAAGCGCTCTCCCAATCCACCACGCCCGCGACGCGTCCGTCCCGAAATATCAGGTTGTCCAGCGTGAAATCGCCGTGCACGGCCACGCCCATCTCCCGTTGCATCGCCCTTATGTCGAGCCGTGCCGAGTGCGCCTGGAGGACGCACAGCGCCCGCCGCATCACGTCCCGCGCCCAGCGCTCCTTCGCGCCGAGCAGTGACCACTGGAGGGCCTCGCTCGACAGCATCTCCGGCCGACAGTCGTGCATGTGAAACGAGTGAGTCCACTCCGGGGAATCGCGCGAGCCGAACTGGCGGCTCAGGTTGTGAAACCTCGCCAGCTCCCGCGCCGTTGCCCTCAGTACTTCATGATCGAGCCGTCGCATGGGATGCTTCTCCCCGGATATCCCCTCCGACAGGTCGTAGAACGCGCCATTCCGCTCTACGAACGTTCGGCCGTTGTTGGCCGGGACGTAGCGCGGGACAGCTTCGTAGCCTCGATCGCTCAGAAACCCTGTGAGGGCGTGGCTGTACGAGATACAGCTGCTCTGATATCGAGGGCGGTAGCGTTTCAGGTAGAGGATGGAGGAGCCAGTCTCCACCCTCAGCGTCGCGTTCCACTGAGGGCCGCTCAGGAGGCTCGGGTTACCTACCTCGCGGACCCTGTACTCGGTGGTCAATACTGTGAGAAAATCGCTTACATCCGAGCTCATCGAGCTTCGCCAGCGGGAGTAGTAGGGTCGGGCACCGTTGAGATTCTCCACAGCAGTCGGCCGACCCGTCGTAAGTATACCCGGCAGCGCCGCTAACCAAGAATAGATTGATGTATTAGAGTGGAGGGGGCGTGCACGTTCAGGCATCGAGGGATGGACTGTTGACGACCATGTGCCTGCTGCGCCACGGGGAGACCGACTGGAACCTGGAGGGCAGGCTGCAGGGGCGCGAGGATGTGCCTCTCAACGACTATGGGCGGCAACAGGCGAGGCTCGCCGGGAGGTTCCTTGCGCGAGAGCCATGGGACCTCGTGATAAGCAGCCCGCTGAAGCGCGCCCACGAGACGGCATGGATAGTTGCCTCGGAGATCGGCATCACGGAAGTGGTGGTGATGCCCGAGTTCGTGGAGCGCGACTACGGGGCGGCGTCGGGGCTCACGGTTGCCGAGAGGAAGGCCCTCTATCCGGATGGCGTGTGGCCGGGACTCGAGAGCCGGGAGGACGTGAGGCGGCGCTGTCTGTTGGGGCTGGAGACCGTGCTTACGAGATACCGTGGCAGGAGGATTGTTCTGGTCAGCCACGGCGCGGCGATCAACTCGATGCTCGCGGCCTTCTCGGGCGGGGAGATCGGCTCCGGGAAGACCTCGCTGCACACCGCCTGCCTGAGCACGATCCGGCACGGAGGGGCTGGGTGGGAGATCGAGCGCTACAACGTGATCGAGCACCTGAGCACGAAGGAGTGAGAGGAGCTTCGCTTGGATCGGGACTACCTCGAGCCGGCGCTGGCCGAGGAGCTGCTGCGGCGGCAGGACGAGCTGCAGAACGAGGCACAGGAGGTGCTGGCCGACCTCGACCTGATCGCCACGCTCTCCAGGGCCGGGGACGTGGCGGTGGTAGGCAGCCTGGCCACCGGGCTGATGGTGTGGCGCGACGTGGACGTCGGCGTCGTCTGCGACGAGTGGGGTCCGGACGTAGCGCTTTGGACGATGTGTCCCATCGCCTCGCATCCCAGGGTGAAGAGGCTATCCTTCGTGAAGGAGGCCGGTCGCTTCAACAACACCGGCCTGACGGACGGCTACTACTGCGGCGTCCGCTACATCACCGACGGAGGCGACGAGTGGAAGCTGGACGTCTGGTTCTGGTCGCGGGAGGCCCCGAGCCGGGACGTGGAGCACGCCAGGGAGCTCGGGAGCAGGCTCACTCCGGAGTCGAGACTGGCGGTCCTGGGGATCAAGGACGCGTGCTGTAGGTCGCCCGCGTACCGGCGGGAGGTGCTGAGCGTGGACGTGTACGACGCGGTGCTTCGCCACGGCGTCCGCACCCCTCGGGAGTTCGACGCCTACCTCGTCGCCCGCGGCAAGCCGCCCGTGAGCTGCTGACTCGGACGTCTGTACCCTCCGGTCTACGCGTCGGGTCGCGCCCTCACGGAGGCCCTCGGTCCTGCCGCTTGCCCCTCGGCCTAGCACCCTCGCCGGGCTCCGTGTAACGCCGCGCGGGCAGCCATACTTCTCCATGCGGGCGTGAAAGTGCGTTTACATCGTCGTGGGCACCGGCCCGCGGCGACTGTATAATCCTCGCGTTACTCTGGCGCGGTCTCGGCCTGCGCCCTCGGGGGTGGAGATCAGGAGTGGGTGAAAGTTATCCCGATCGTGTGGCGCGGTGCCGCGGGGCCGCCGCGCTCTTTCTCGCGCTCGCGATGGTGATCTCGGCCTGTGCAGGGCCGTCTGCGGGCACGCAGAGCAAGGCGGGCTCTGGCGGCACGAGCACGGCCTCGCAGCAGCACGGGGAGAGCCGCAGCGCACCCGGGCACGCCACGAAGGTGAGCTCCGGCAGGAGCACGCCCGAGATGGGCGGCGGAGGGGGCTCCTACGCCCCGCCGAGCACAGCCACGAGCACGGTGACTCCCGAGAGCGCCGCTCAGCCCACGAAGTCTCCACGTGGGGCCGGGCCGACCTCGACTCCCACGACCGCGCCGGCATCCTCCGGGGCCGGCGGGTCGTCGGCTGGCACGGTCACGATGTACGTCGCCCCCAGACAGTACGCGGGCGTGAACCTGCGCTCCGGCCCCGGCACCGACTCCCGGATCATCCTCACGATGCCCTATGGTGCGAAGGTGAGGGTGCTCTCGGCGCCCGTGAGGGACGGCGAAGGCTCGGACTGGTACCGGGTGACCTACCAGGGGCGCGCGGGCTACGCGCTCGGCTCGCTCCTGAGCCGCAAGGACCCGGTGCCGGGGGTGGGCTACATCACGAGCGGCAGCGGCACGCCCGAGCCCCGGCACGCGCCCGCGTACAAGGGCACCTGGACGCTCACTGCCGTCGGAGACATCATGCTCGGGCGCACGGTGTACCGGAAGATGGCGGCCTACGGCGACTTCCGGCACCCGTTCCTGCGCACCGCGAGTATCCTGCGCTCCTCGGACCTGACGGTCGCCAACCTCGAGGGCGGCATCTCCGACAACATACCGCAGCCCTCGGACCCCCACACCTTCAGCTTCATCTCGCCCACGAAGGCGCTCACGGGCCTGAGGTACGCCGGGATAGACGGGGTGTCGCTCGCGAACAACCACTCGATGAACTTCGGCCAGCCGGGGCTGATGGACACGATGCGGGCGCTGGACGAGTACCACATCGCCTACTTCGGCGCGGGGGCGAACATGCAGCGGGCCTACGCGCCCGTGATCCTGAAGGTGCACGGCCTGCGGGTCGCGTTCCTGGGCTTCGACGCGATCAGCGCGTGGCAGTGGGCGGACCCGAACGCGCCTGGTACGGCGACCGCGTGGAAGCAGCAGGTAGCCGCGGCGATCCACAACGCGCGGAGGCAGGCCGACGTGGTCATCCCGTTCTTCCACTGGGGAGTCGAGTACACCGCAGTGCCCAACTCGTTCCAGGTCGAGATGGCCCACTGGGCGATAGACAACGGCGCCGACCTCGTGCTCGGCGCACATCCCCACTGGGTACAGTCGGTCGAGCGCTACCACGGCAGGCTGATCGTGTACTCGCTCGGCAATTTCGTGTTCGACCAGATGTGGTCGCAGGAGACGCGGCAGGGCGTGATCGTGACGCTCACGTTCAGGGGCACGAAGCTGGTCGGCGTCAGGTACATCCCCGTGCTGGACTACGACTACAACCAGCCGCGCGTAGCCACCGGCTACGACCGCGTCGCCGTCCTCCGCCGCTTGGGCGTGCTGAGGTAGCTGATCCGTCAGGGCAATCGAACGCAGAACGGGGCTTTCACCGGCGATCTCACTGTCCACCAACGTCGGGGCGCAGGTGCTTCTGGAAGAAGGGCAGAGCCATCCCGGCGAACTCCCAGTAGCGCCAGTCCTCGTCTGATACCAAGTCCGGGTAATGGGTCTGTCATTCTGATGGCCCGAAGGGCCGAAGAATCTGTCCTGAGACTTTGGGGCGGTCTCCTTACAGATCCTTCGCTTCGCTCAGGATGACAATGGGTAGGCGTTCACCCGGACCTGGTATGATATCTGGATGGACTCCTCCCAGCCGGTCCAGCTGTGGCACTGGCCGACGAGCGGGACGAGCTGCGACGCGACGCCTGCGGCCTCCAGCGCCTCGTGCAGCACCACCGCCCGCTCAAATGGTGCGGGTCTGGTCGAGCGTCCCGTGCACGATGAGAAGTAGGGTGCTAGTGGGGGTGCTAATGTCTGGCTGGTTATGCTCCGGCACCGGGGCCATGTGCCCGTATACGGCCCTCCCGTCTCACCTCCAGCCGGGCAGCCACATCCTGAGCCCGAAGGCGTGAGGGGACAGCGGCAGGCTCGTGTAGATCGGGTAGAAGAAGCAGAAGGCGGCCACCACCAGCCCCACGTATGCCACCGCTGGCACCCTCCTCCACTCCCCACTCCGCCACAGCCTCCGGAGCACTACCGCCACCGCCAGGCAGCCGAAGGGCAGCGCGGGCAGGAAGTGGTACAGAAACGCGATCCTCGGCACGAGCATCCACGGCAGCCACTGACCGAAGAAGCCTATCGAGAGCACGGGCAGCGCGGGATGGCGCTCCCGATACCACGTGTAGCACACCCACACGACCGCGGGCAGCAACGCCCAGAACACCAACGGGTTGCCCAAAGCATAAGTCCTCATCACGATCCCGTGCCCGTGGGCTCCGGAGTACCTCACCCCCCTCAGGTCCAATGGCCAAGACCAGAAGGGGGAGGAGTAGGGGTGGGTGGCCCTGAGCTCTGAGTGATATCGGAACATCGCCTGCTGCTGCCTTACAAACTCCCCCCACGAGTGCCCGCTTACGAAGAAGCCCGTGTAGGCAAGGATGTAGATTACCATCGGCAGCACGACCAGAGCCAGGGGCGCGAGCACGAGCTGCTCGTTGAGCGCTCTCAGCAGATAGGGCTTCGGCCTTCTGCCCTCGCACTCCTCGTAGAGCTTCCACAGCCTTGAGAGCACCACCAGCCCCACGAGCACAGCAGGATACGCCCCGTCCCACTTGGTGGCTATCCCCAGACCCAGAAGGATACCCGTGCCCACAAGGGGCCACCTCAGCTTGTCCAGGGGAGAGGTGAGGAACAGGTGGAAGCACAACAGCGCTCCCATCAGGAACACCGCCTCGAAGATGTCGAGAGTGCCCACCCTCGATTGCACGAGGTACAAGCCGCTCGCGAGCAGCAAGGTGGAGGTGAGGACTCCCACCGGACGGCTTCTGGCAAGGTACAGCCCTAAGAGGTAGGCGAGGGCCGCTCCCGCCGAGCCGAAGAGGGCGCTGGGGAGCCTCCAGCCGAAGGAGGTGTTGCCGAATGTCTCGATGCCCGAGGCGATGAGCCACAGGCCCAGTGGAGGGTGGTTCCAGGTGTAGGAGATGGCGGGAGGCAGGGGCCGGGAGTAGTAGGTGAAGGCCTCGGGGTTGCCCAGCAGGTACTGCTCGGCCGTGAACGCGTGGTACACCTCGTCGTACTCGTACCAGGAGGGCACTCCCAGACGGTACACGAAGAGCGCGAGGGAGACTATGAAGAGCAGGGACACAATGACGAGGTCGGCTCGGCTTAGACGAATGCGGAGTTCGTGCTGTGTTCGGGAGAACGGCCCCCGTTGGTTCTCCTGTACCGCCTTCCTCGCTTCGCGCCGACCCTTCCTTCGACTCGTGCGAGGCTCATCTACGTGCTTGGTAGCCTTCATCAATCTCCCTGAGATCCAGTGGCTCGCAGCCACGCATGACAACCCCGAGAGCGCCCCCACGAGGCGGCGTATACTGGACATGGGCCCAGGGCTTTCCTTGGCAGCACCCAGCGCTGGCGACTTATGGGTACAGTTCCACAAGAGTCCTATCGCAACTGATGATCTATGTTCTCGCCTGTGTCTATCCTCTTCGCCAGGATCTCGTATCCCCAGATCGACAACATCTCCAGCCCCCGATACTCGGGCGGCAGGTCCCCCACGTAGGTGTCCTTCTCCCCATCCCAGATCCTCCAGTTGTGGTAGACGCCCGGGCCGTTGACCAATGCCCTCCTGAACTTAGGGAAGACGAAGTCTGTGACGGGCAGCGAGCCGATGCGCTCCCAGGCTCCGTCCCTCAGCGCACGCTCCAGAGCCACGAACACCGGGGGGAACAGCTCGCCCGCCGAGGCCAGCTCCTCGAGACCAACCTCCCGGTCGGTCACGATGTCAAACACCCGCACCATAGGCCCGTACTCGGGGTGACGGTGGACATACTGGGCGTAAGCCTTCCTGCCGCTGGGCAGGTGGATGAGGTAGCAGTCGCCGACCCGGGCGCTCACCTTCCCTCGGCCCCTGGCGGGCTTTTTCGGGTTCGAGCCCGACCCTTCCAGGAGGCGCGCACGGAGGCGCTGGAGCTCCCGCCTGCGCTCGGACAGAGCCTCCTGCCCGGCCTCCTCCCACCTCTCCAGACCCTCACCCCTCTCGATGATCTCGACGGCCCTGTCGCGCACCGCGGGCTCGAGCTCCCCCTGCTCGAGCTGGGACGCAGCCAGAGCCAGGTAGATGACGGGACCCTCGTCGGGGTCCTGCAAGCTCTCCCGGAAGCTCTCCAGGACCTGCTCTGTGGCCTCCCCGACGGACCTGCCCGCCTCCAAGGCATCCTCGAAGGAGGCGCGCACGTCCAGGGCCAGATCGTCCTCGAATATGCCCGCTCCCCAAGCTCCCATTCTCCCCTCCTATTGCCGCCGACGGTCATCGATCTCGGGCTGGCTGCTCAGACCAGACCTCACAGTCCTAACCAGTTTAGGATCTGCTGGCCTCGCTGTACAGCCCACTGATAAACAGGGTTGCTCGGCGCGATGCTGTTGATCCGGTTCTGCAGGTTCTCTAGGCCGTAGCGCTCGATCATGGCCTGCTCGACACCTCTAGCCTCTAGTCTGGAAAGCCCACTGACATAAGGGTCTATGCGAAAGCGGGCTGCGTGCTCCAGCGCGCGGCGCTCGATGTTGTTGGTGATGCCCACGTACTGTACCTCCCTGGACTCGTTGTATGAAACGTACACGTAGGTCGGGCCGCCGCCTTCCCCCACCACGGGAGCCGCTTGCTCCGACTCGTAGTTGTACTCTTCCTGCAGCCCGTCCCTGTCTGTCAGGTTGACCGGGTTGTCGGAGACGTAGGGGTAGCCGCCTCCCACAGGATCGGGCTGGGTGAAGCGGGCTGTTGAGGGATAGTAGTAGCGAGCCCCCATCTGGT
>CADDYR010000151.1 GCA_902810765.1 Chloroflexota bacterium | reverse complement strand
CCTCGGTGGGGGCGGAGGGCTCGACGGCTCTGGCTGCCTCGGCCGCCCGGGGTAGGGCTGCCCCGAGGACCGCGCTCGCTCCGACCGCCGCTCCCACTCGCAGCAACTCGCGCCTGTTTACTCGCTCATCGCTCGGTCTTCGACTTGGGTCCATCCACCCCACCTATCGCCCGTCTTCCGGGCCACGCACGAACCTGATCCCGATCCGGTGCTGCTTACCTCTCTCGTTTGGTACGTCGAGCCGGCACCCGTCGCTCCATCTCAAGTCGGTTAGCAACCTCTGCGCAAAGCCTTGCTCTGCGAGTATCGGACTCAGGTGCTCTCGCACAAGGTCGTCAGTGAAGCCATTCCCTCGGTATGGAACTCACCGATGCCGCTCCGTTGGCCCCCATGCACCTCCGGGTATTCCCTGCGCACCATCTCCGTGAGGCCGGGAGATCTTCCCGTCTTCCAGAGGCCCAGGACGTCCGCGTAAGCCTCATGGCTTGCCCTCAATAGTCTTGATCAATCGTGATGCGCTTGCCGCACGTCAAGCACTCGAACACGAACAGTGCCGTCCACTGCTCACCCACACATTGCTAGAGTCCCTCTAGATCGCTCACTCGTTCGGGAGCCAACAGTATGGAGGCTAAGTATGACTTACCATCACCATCAGGAGCCTCGGTATTCAGCTGGTCCTGGTCCCACTCGCCGATGTACCGGCAGAAGTCACCGTTGATGCACTGGCCATCGATTCGGCTGTATCCACGGCACAGGTGGAGTCCTCGACAGCTCATCGATCGCTCTTTGTATGTGCTCTCGGGCGCGACCGCTTGGCCAGTCTGGATAGGTGGCCATAGTGGACTTTTCAAGCTCTTGCCTTAGATAATCGGGAACGTACACTCGATGCCTTCCCGATATCAGATCTTGCAAGCACACCGCGTCCGGCACGTCCGGATCTTCGAAGTAGACGCCCTCGAGATAGGGGCCACCGCACTCGGCAGGTCGGTCTGTGAACCTAGCCCAACGCTCGTAATCCGGGAAGTATTTGAACTTTGCATCTTCGGCCATGCCACTGTCCCCGATTAGTTGCTAATTCTATGCTTTGCATCACTCCCAGGCGATACAAAGCTTCCGGTCACAATCGTGCGTGCATCGTTTCCTGAATCGGCGTCCGAAGCTCATTGTAGCCAGCGTCCTCTGTCCCATTCCTCCTTCTCTAGCGATCTCTTCGTATTGTTCCAGCGCCTGCACCATCCTCCGGCGGTCGTCTACCGCCGCGGACGCCACGACGCACGGGATGACGGGCGTGACCTGCATGCCGGGACCGTCCCTCAGCTCCTAGAGAAGCCTTTTACACTGGCCAGGAAACGGGGCTATTCGTGGGTTCGCCCGTCCGGCATTACAGATCCCCGAAGGTCCGCCCCTTCCAGGCTGGCCCTGTCAAGATCGCTGATATCGCGTAGATTGGCCTCACGTAGATCCGCCCCAGCTAGTTCTGCCCCAGATAGACTGGCACCTCGGAGATTTGCTCTCCGTAAGTCGGATCTGCTAAGGTCAGCACATGATAGATCGGCACCTTCTAGTGACGCCTCCTGCAGCTTTGAATCAATGAGGTTCGCGAAACCAAGATCAGCACCACTCAGGTCGGCACTACTCAGATTCGTTTCCACCATGATGGCTCCGAATAGATACGCGCCTTCTAGCCTCGCTTGGCTTATGTCGGCCTGGCTGAGATCCGCCCCGCCCAACTTCACTCCCTCCAAGTCCAAGCCCCTGAGCGTGGCCCCAACGAGGTAAGCATCCCGCAGATCGGCAGCTTTCAGGACTGTGCTGCGCAGGTCGAGTCCTGGCAGAACGGCTCCCCCCAAGTCCCCCTCGAATAGGTTTGCCCCCGCCAGATCAGCCTCTTCTAGTTTTGCGTACTCAAGACCAACACCAGCCAAGTCCAACCCGCTCAGGTTGGCGCGTCGCAGGTTTGCGCGGTGGAGCACGGCACCCGCCAAGCGAGCCTTCTGCAGATTGGCTTCCTCCAAGAGGGTCTCCTCCAGACGGGCTCGTCTCAGGTCCGCTCCCAGAAGATCAGCACGATACAGGCTCGCCCGGACCAATGTGGCCTCCCGTAAGTCCGCGCCTCCGAGATTAGCTTCGGTCAGATTGGCCTCCGACATCTGCGCCCCCCGCCTGCGTGCGCGGCGCAAGTCAGCTCCTTGCAAGTTCTCGCCCGAACGGCTGGCTATGTAGCGATCTATTAGCGCCATAGGACCCGTCGGCCACGGTATCTCCACTTCGCCCTGGAGCGAGCCGCGCTTCCTGTCGCGGAGTGCTGGGGGCATCGCGCTCGGCGTTAGTGCAAGCTCATACCAGTCCCAGACGGTCAGCGGATTGTAGTCCGACAGCCGCCACCTCTCCTTTAGGATCAACATGCTCAGATATTCCGCGGCCTGAGATCGTAGACTTGCCTCACCCGTCCGTTGTGATCTAGCCAGGAGGGCGACGGCGTATACGTCCTGCTCGGGCCGTGCGTCGATGGTGCTCAGGAGCTTGGCCAGAGCCTCAACCTGCTCGTACCGTCCCAGCATGAAGCTGCACTTCAGTAGTTCCCTGATGGATGAGGGATCGCGAGGGTTAAAGTCTCGTTCCATGTCGGCATACGCGCGCTCGAAGAAAGCTCTTGCTCGTGACAAGTCGCCAGCCAGGCGATAGTAGTTGCCTAAGTTCAGCAGCCCGGGAGGAGATTGCCAGACCTCCTCGGGTTGCGAACTCATCCAGGCATCGGCAGCTCTGCGGAAAAGATCGCCCGCCGCGGGGTCTCCCAGCCAGTGCAAGCAGCGTGCTACTGCCTCCAGAGCACGATACGAACCCGCATCTCGCTCCAACCATCCCCGCGCCTCGGCGAGCTCCGCCCGGAGCTTGCGCCTATCGATCTGCACCAGCCACCCACGTTTAGGCATTACACCCGCCACCCATATCTCCGGAGCCACGCTCGCTCCCTGTTGGTTAGCACATGATATCCATGCTTCCAGGTTCCATCCTGATAGAGGGCCGAGCCGTCTGTAAAGTGAGCTTCGGGCATTCTCTGTTCTCGTCTGGTATCTATCCTTTCTATACTCCTAGGAGCCTGTCCTTTCCAAGCCGCCGTCCTCGCATTGTTGGCCGAGGCCCAGTTTACGCACCAGTTATGCACCAGGAGTTGCTGTTCACCCACGAAGAAGGTGTGCGCGCCATCGACGGTGAGGTTGTACATTCTCTGGATGTGGCGCTCGAAGGCTACCCCCTCCACCACGCCATAGCTGCCGTCCGCCTTGCGCACGTGTATCCCGGCCTTGAGCTCACCAGCGGGCACCCATCCCCGCTCTTCCGTATAGAACGGGTGCTCGGGCGTGGTCTCGATCTGCTCGCCTGCCACGGTGAGGTGCTCGATCACCCTGTCCTTGTGCACCAGCACCGCCTTGACCCTGTAGTACCCCTCCTTGCCGGTCTGCTGATCGTAGGCGAGCACCTTGTCGCCCACCTTGATCTCCGAGATAGGCTTCTCTCCCTTGTCAGTGGCTACCTCGGTATCCGCACTGAAGCTGCATTCGGTGCCCCCACCGAACAGGCGCTGAACGAGTCTTTGTAGCCAGCGGATCGGGTTCACCGGATTCCCTTCGGGCACAGGTGCCTCTACCGGAGGCTCCACCTTCCCCCCGAAGCCCCCAGACTCGTCCTGTATCGTCATCCCGCACGTCATGCCCTCCAATTGGCCGCAATCGGAGAAACCCACCTTCCTGCCCGCGAGCGAGAGAAGGTTATTGATCTCGCCTGGGTCCGGGTTCCCGTCGTCCGCGCTAGGGGGTTGCTGCAGCTCCGGGTTGTAGTATCCGTCGGGCCCGTAGTACAGCCCTGTGCCGTCGTTCTGCTCTCCCAGGTACTGGTACGGGTTGTCGTTCGCCTCCCCACTTGAGGTGACGTTGCCGAACGGGTCGTAAGTGTATTCGGTCCGCACAGTGCCGCCCGGGTCGGAGAGGGCCACGGTGGAGCCGCGGGCGTCGGGCAGCAGAGTGTATGTGCCCGAGGAGTCGGTGCGCGAGTAGACCTCCCCCGACAACCCGGTGAGCAGGTTCGCCACTGGCTGCGCTCCTGCGAGCTCCTGCACCGGGGTGTCCCCGTCGTACAGGTAGTCCGTACTCTGGCCCCCGACGGTCTTGCTCGCCCGTCTGCCGAAGGCGTCGTACGAGAAGCTCGCGGCCGTGTTCCCCGATACCGAGGAGAGATCTCCCCTCGCGTCCCAGGTGTAGGCGTTCGTGCCGTCGCTCGTGAGATTTCCGTCCGCATCGTAGGTAAGACTCTTGTCGCCCCACCGGGTGAGCTCGTTCGCCGCGTCGTACGTGGCCGAGTCCACCGCCTGGGGAAGCCCCGTGCGCGAGTAGCTGCCCGAGGTGCCCGCGAGCCTGCCCGCATCGTCGTAGCTGTAGGCGATGTCCCCCAGACGGCTCGATCCCTGGCTGTACGTGATCCCCGTGAGCTCGTTCGCCGCGTCGTAGCTGTAGCCCATCACCACCCCGTTGGGCAGCGTGACGGAGGTCGGGCGGTCGTTCGAGTCGTAAGCGAGGCTCACCTTCGACTGCCCCTGGTCAACTTCGGTCAGTCGGTCGGAGTCGTCGTAGGAGTACGAGACGCTAGGCTGCCCCTCCACCGTCATCGAGGTCCTGCGCCCCGCCTCATCGTAGGCGTAGCTCACCTTGCCCTGGGGAGTGGTCTCGGAGGTCAACCGGTCGAGCGGGTCGTAAGTCTCGGTGATCGTGCCCGACCGTGAGTCCTCCACCCTCGTCAGCCGGTCCGCCGCGTCGTAGGTGTAGCTCGTCGTCGAGCCGTCGTCGAAGGTCGTCTTGATCAGCCTGCCAAGCTCGTCGTACTCGGCCGTTGTCACCTGTCCCTTCGCGTCCGTGACCTTCACCAGGTCGCCCATCGCGTCGTACTCGTAGGTCTCCGAGCGGTTCAGCGGGTCCGTCACCTTTGTCGGCCTGTCCATGTAGTCGTAGGTGTAGGTGGTGGTGTCGCCCCTCTTGTCGGTCAGGCTCGTGAGGTTGCCGTTGGGATCGTAGGTGTACTTCGTCTTCTCCCCGAGCGGATCGGTCACCTGCGTGGGCTGGTTCAGTGGGTCGTATGCGTAGCGCAGCTGCTCGCCGTACTGATTGGTCACGCTCACCAGCCTGCCCGCTCCGTCCACGAACCGCGTAAGCGTGCGGCCCAGGGGATCGGTGGTCGAGACGAGGTCGCCGAGCTCGTAGGAGAAGCTCGTGTCGTGCCCCAGGGGGTCCGTTATCGTCACCGGCTGACCCTGCGCGTTGTACTGGGCGGTGATCTTGTGGCCGAGGGGATCGGTGACGCTCACCAGCTCTCCCTTCGGGTCGTAGCCGTAGCTCGTCACGTGTCCCAGCTCGTCCGTGGAGCTCGTGAGCTCGCCGTACTTCGGATCGTAGGTGAACTCCTCCTTCACCGCCTGACCCGTGCCCGCCAGGTACGTGACCTCGGTCACGTTCCCCTTTGAGTCGTAGGTGTAGGAGGTCTTTCGGCCCAACGGATCGGTCACGCTCGTGACCAGGTCGCTGCCCGTCTGCCGCTCGTACGTCACCACCTGCTCGTCGGACGTGCCGAGGGCGTAGGTGTCGGACACGGGGTAGCCGTCGGAGTTGAACTCGGTGCGCCTCACCTTGCCCCTGGGGTCGGTCACGTCGGTGCGGGTCACGTTGCCGTTCGAGTCCAGCGTGTAAGCAAACTGATAGGTCGTGCCGTCGGCCTGCGTCTGCTTGATCACCCTCCCGTTCGAGTCGTACTCGTTGGCGAGGTAGACTAATCCCTTGGGGTCCTTTATTGACGTCATCCGGTTCGACGAGTCGTAGGTGTAGGTTGTGACGCCTCCTGCGGGATCGGTGACGCTGGAGAGCCTGCCCGAGGAATCGTAGGTGTATTTCACCGTGCGGCCCGTGTTGTCCTGAGCCTGGGTCAGCCGGTTCGAGAAGTCGTAGGTGAGCTCGATCCATCGGCCGTCGGAGGACCTGATCGCCGTAATGTTCCCCGACTGCCCGCTGGCGTGCACGACCGTGACCTGGTTGCCGAACCGGTCCCGGATCGCCTGCAGCGGAGCGTTCTCCCCGAACACGTACACCGTGCCGTCCTTGAGGGTGAGGTTCCAGCCCTGTCCGTTCCATCGGATGACGGAGCCGTAGAAGGCGGTGGGCGTGTAGGTGCTCTCGAAGACGGCATCCAGGAAGCCGGTGCCGGGAGAGGTGCGCACGTAGTGCACCTTCCCTCCGTCGGGGAGCACGAGGTCGGCCTGCTGGTACTGCTGGGCCGACCACAGGAACATCCCGTACGTCCAGTTCGTGCCCACCCCGAACGCCCTCACCGCGCTGTCGTTCGGGCGATAGGTGCGCGTGAGCGATATCGGCATCACCCCCGGCAGGTACAGGTCGGTCTTGTTCATCACGAACAGCCCCGTGCCCAGATCCACCGGGTCGCCGTCCGCGACTGTTCCTCCCGGTGCGGGTGCGACGCTCGGAGGGTTCAGTCCGCCCACGTTGATCATCGCCCCCGTGAGCTTGTAGACGCGGGTGTCGGGGTCCGGGACCACCTGCCTGCCGTCTCTTGACACCGTCCCGTGCCCGTAGACGTGCCAGCCCTCGTCGGGCTCGTAGCTCCAGAAGTTCTCCCTCGTGCCGGGCGCCTCGTGGGTATAGTTCGGGTAGATGAGCTGGGCCCCCTTCGGGAAGATGTAGGCCCTTCCCGGCTGCACGGTGAAGTACACTGGCACCCACACGCCCTCGGGCAGCGGGAACGGCGGCCTGTCCACCGGCACCGGGGTGATGCCTATCCTCCTCACCACCCTGCCCCGGCTGTCGCGGACCACCGAGCCCTTCGGGATGCGCAGCTCGAGGCCTGGGATGTAGGGCGTGGTAACGCTCACGTCGCGCGTGGAGGGAGAGGGGATGCCGACCTCGTGGGCGGTGTCCAGCTTGGTGAGCCAGATGGTGAAGGGCAGGATGGTGGTTGCACCCTGGCGTACGTCCACACCGATCTCGTACTCGCCGTACCTGCCCGCGCCGTTCCCGTCCACGACGAGCGTGAGGTGGCCGGAGGGGATCGAGGAGAGGAGGAACCGCCCCGTGGAGTCGGTGCGCGCCCCGCGGTCCCGGATCGAGACGGTGACACCCGCTATGGGCCGCCCGCTGATCTCGAGCACCTGCCCGGAGAGGGCGGTGACCCCCGCGCTCGCGTGCCTGGCGGGCAGCTGGCTCCAGGGGGAGTCTGGCGCGTACATCCTCCAATCCCCCCGCATGTTCGTCCTCTGGGGGTGCCAAACGGAGGGCAGGTTGCCCTGCTGGCGCCTCAGGACACGTTCCAGGGCCGCAAGACGGCTCGTATGCGCCTTCTTGTGCGCCCGCTTCCGCTCCGGACCTCGAGCGCGCTTGGCCTTGTGAAGCGCGAGCGCGGGTCTGTGCAGGCTCCAGAGGTCGGTGCTCGGCAGGGCGAGGCTGGTGAGGATCGTCGGGCCCTGCACCGTGGTCGTGGATGCGCTGCCCGAGACCGACAGCGTGAGGGTCATCGAGCCCCTGTAGGAGCTGTTCGGATCGACGACGATCGTGTACGTGCCCGTCGAGGGTAGTGCGGGCACGCTGATGTTGGCGTTCGAGTAAGAGTAGGCCGTGCCGCTCGTAAGCGACGTGCCGTCGGGCTTGAGCACGGATATCCGGCTGCTGTATATCGAGTTGGCCGAGGTCTGCACGCTCAGCTGCTGGCCCTGATTGCCCGAGAAGGTGAGGCGCGCGTTCTGGCCGGGAGTGGTGATCGTGACGGGCACTCCGGGCCCGCCGGGCGTGATGGTGCCCGTCACGTCCGCCGGCACGTCGTAGAGGGACACGGTCGCCGAGCCGGTCGCGTTGCCCGAGGGGTCCAACAGGACAGTGTAGGTGCCGTCCGATGGCAGGCCCTGGGTGTCGATGTAGCCCGAGCCGCCGTATATTCCATAGCGGCTGACGAGGGCGCTGCCGTCCGGATTGAGGATCGAGACGTACAGGGTGCCCATCGTGTTGTTCGACACCGACAGGCTCACGCGCTCGCTCGTGCTGCCCGTGAACACGAGCTTGGCGTTCTGCCCGGGCACACTGTTGGAGGCCACGGCACTGCTGCCTGGGGATATCGTCTGCGAAGTGTCCGGGGGCACGTTGTACAGGTTCAGGGTGAGGTTGCCCGTGCCAGCGTCGCTTGGGTCCACCAGGATCGTGTAGGTGCCCGTGCTACCGAGGGCGTGCACATCGATGAAGCCGCTTTTGCTGTACAACGCGTAGCGGTTGATCAGCGTACTACCGTCCGGATTCAGGATAGAGATGTAAGGTGTTGGGTTGATGGAGTTGCTGGACATGCCCAGGCTGACGCGCTGGTCCTGGCTCCCCTGGAACGTGAGCTGGGCGTTCTGGCCGGGAGTGGAGATCGTGATGGGTACGCTCGTCCCATCAGGGGATATAGTGCCCGTCACGTCAGTTGGCACGTTGTAGAGTGTGAGCGTCATTGAGCCCGTATTCGCCCCATTCGGATCCGCAACTACGGTGTAAGTGCCGTCGGCAGACAGCGTCTGCGTATCTATGAACCAGTTCCCGTACACGCTGCTTGCTCTTACCAACGCCGTGCCGTCCGGCTTGAGAATCGAGACCGAGCTGTAAGCGATCGAGTTGCTGGATATCTGCAAGCTGACACGCTGGCCCTGATGGCCTGAGAAGGTGAGGAGCGCGTTCTGGCCGGGAGTGGATGTGTTGACGGACACGCTTGCTCCGCCGGGTGCGATGCTGCCTGTGACGTCCGGCGGCACGTTGTACAGTGTAAGGGTCTGTCCGCCGAGGTACGCGCCGGCGGGATCGACGAGTATGGTATAGGTCCCGTCCATGGGCAGGGTCTGAACGTCTATGAACGTGTTCCCGTTCGTCCAGACCGCGTTCACCAGCGGCGTACCATCAGGGTTGAGGATGGAAGTGTGGCTTGAGCTGATTGTGTTGTTGGATATTTGCACGCTGATGCGCTGGTCCTTGCTCCCCTGGAAGGTGAGGCGGGCGTTCTGGCCGGGGGTAGAGATGGTGACCGGCACGCTCGCACCGCCAGGGGATATGGTGCCGGTGACGTCGTGTGCGTCGTTGAGCTTCAGCGTCAGGCTGCCGGTGTAGGTGTTGCTGGGGTCGACGACGACCGTATAGGTCCCTGTGGAGGGCAGGGTCTGGGCATCCAGGAAGCCGCTGCCGGTGCCGAGCGAGGTCGTGGCGAGGGTGGTGCCGTCGGGCTTCTGGATCCACACGGTCGTGTTGCCGAACGAGCTGTTCGATATCTGGAGGCTCACCCTCTGGCCTGCCGGGCCTTCGAAGGCGAGAAGGGCTATCTTGCCGGCTGTGCTCACGCTCACCGTCTTCGTGTCCCCCACGGCCATGCTGCCCACCGACTCCACGTCCGCAGGGGTGTAGGGCGAGGGAGGCACGAAGAAGTAGCCGTCCGTCACCGCCTTGCCGTCGGGGGTACGGACCGACAGGTGCCCCGAGCCGGCAGCTGCGGGCACCTTGATGGCAAGGGAGCCCGAATCGGCCGAGGTGATGAGTGTGCGGGTGTTGTTGAGGGCCACGGCGTCGTTCTCGCCGCCCGGGTCGAAGTTCCTGCCGGTTATCGTCACGGCCGTGCCCGCGGTCCCTATCGTGGGGCTGAAGCCGGTGATCGCGGGCGCGGGGGAGTCGGCGACGGTGAAGGGGTCCGAGGAGGTGTCGCTGCCGTTGGGGGTGGTGACCTTGATCGGCCCCGTAGTGGC
>CADDYR010000150.1 GCA_902810765.1 Chloroflexota bacterium | reverse complement strand
GGTCATGGCCCTCGTAGGCGTCCACCCGCAGCGAGTAGCGGCCGAACGAGCCCGCCGCGTTGGGCACGACCGCGTGAAAGTCCACCTCCACCGTCCAGTCGCCGGGCGGCATCGGCCCCGGCAGAAATCCGGGAGTGGCGTCGTCGAGTCCGACGCGGATGATCTGGCTCGGGTCGAAGCGGTGCCCGGCGCCGCGGAAGCCCAGGGGATCGAACAGCGAGATGGTGAGGAGGCTGTGCGGGCTCTCGGGGCCCGGGTCGTAGTCGAACGACACGTCGAGGTCGCGAACGCCCCGGGGGAGCGTGAACCTGTGGGCGCGGTAGGTCTTGACGTCCTCGGGCCGGATGGCGTCCGAGTAGCGGAAGATCTCGGTCATCTGTTCCCCTCGCTCCTCTGCACTGCCTCTAAGGCCGATTTGGCGGGCATGATAGCCTATTCGGCCCGAAGGTTTCACGGACCGGGAAAGTGTAGTATCATCTACCCCGGCCGATGGGGCCGGAATCGTGAAGAGGAGGGGTTGGAATGAAGCTGCCTCACACACTGTACTACGTCGTCGCGCTGTCCGCCGTGCTGTCGCTCCTGCTGCTACCGCTCTCGCAGGTCAGCGCCGCGACCGGCACCGAGCCGTACGTGGGCTTCCACAAGCAGACCACTCAGGCCGACTTCGCCGGGAGTACCACGACGGGCGTAACCATCGGCTCCACCTGGGACGGCAGGGCGGACGTGCGCCTCGCGTCCTCGGGGCTGCTGCCCTCGAACAAGGAGGGCGAGAAGTTCTACAAGGTGAAGAGCTACCACTACGGCACGCTCGTCTCGCCTGTGTTCGACGCGGCCCACCCCTTCGACACCGCGATCTCCTCCTGGAACGCGATCACCCCGGCCGGCACGTGGCTCCAGGTCGAGCTCAGGGCCTACCGCCCGTCGGACGCCCACTGGACGAAGTACTACATCATGGGGGTGTGGGCCTCGGGGACGGACACGATCGAGCGCCACAGCGTCAACGGTCAGGGGGACTCCGACGGCACGGTGCTCACCGACACGCTCGTGCTGTACGGACAGCCCGTGTACACGAAGTATCAGTACCGCCTGACGCTGTTCACGACCGATACCCACGCCTCCCCGAGCGTCAGCCTGATGTCGGTCATGACCTCGAACTCGTACAAGGAGCCCGACGGACTGAACATCACGTCCGACCAGACGGCCTGGGGCATCAACCTGAACGTCCCGCAGAGGTCGCAGATGATCTACAAGAAGGGCGGCGAGGTGTGGTGCTCTCCGACCTCCACCTCGATGGTGCTGGCGTACTGGGGCTACAGCGTGCCGGTGCCGGAGGCGGCCTCGGACACGTGGGACTACGTGTACGACGGCGCGGGCAACTGGCCGTTCAACACCGCCTGGGCGGGCACCTTCGGCATGGAGGCGTACGTCACGCGGATGGGCTCGATGACGCAGATCGAGGAGTGGATCAAGGCCGGGGTGCCCGTCGTGATCAGCCTGGCCTGGAACAACAACGACCCGGCTGAGACGCTGCCCGGAGCGGCGATCACCTCGAGCGGCGGTCACCTGATGGTCGTGCGCGGCTTCACCTCGAACGGCGACGTGATCACGAACGATCCGGCGTTCGGCTCGGACGACACGGTGCAGCACGTGTACCCGAGGGGCGCGCTCGAGCACCTGTGGCTGGAGCACTCCGGCGGGACGGTGTACCTGATCTACCCGCGCGGCCACGCCGTACCGACCGAGGGTTCGTACGGCAGCTGGTGAGGGTGGACAACTAGCCAGGGCACGGAGCGGGTGCGTGCGGGGTGCGCTGACCCCGCACGCCTATCCGGATGCCCGTTCCGAGCGAGCAGAACCTTCGGCCCGCGGCCTCGGAATGACGGGCTCATCGCTCGGAATCCGTACCGCCCGTCGTCACCGTGCCCGCTTGCCTGCCGGGCGTGTTTGTGCGCCGTCGCGGCCTAGACGGCCGCGGTCATGAGCTCGAGCGTGCCCGCCCGCTCGAGGATCGGACGCAGGAAGTGGCCCGTGTACGAGCGGCCGCAGAGCGCCACCTCCTCCGGGGTGCCCTGGACGACTATCCTTCCGCCGCCGTCCCCTCCCTCCGGGCCGAGGTCGATTATCCAGTCCGCGGACTTGATGACGTCCAGGTTGTGCTCGATCACCAGCACGGTGTTCCCTGCGTCGGTCAGCCTCTGCAGCACGTGGAGCAGCCGCTCTATGTCCGCGAAGTGGAGCCCCGTCGTCGGCTCGTCGAGGATGTACAGCGTCTTGCCGGTAGCCCGCCTGGAGAGCTCGGTCGCGAGCTTGACCCGCTGTGCCTCGCCGCCCGACAGCGTCGTGGCGGGCTGCCCCAGGCGGATGTAGCCCAGCCCGACCGCGCACAGCGTCTCGAGCTTGTTGCGGATGGCCGGCACGTTCTCGAAGAAGTGGAGCGCGTGCTCGGCGGTCATGTCCAGCACGTCGGCGATCGTGCAGCCCTTGTAGCGTATCTCCAGCGCCTCCCGGTTGTAACGCTTGCCGTGGCACACCTCGCACGGCACGTACACGTCGGGCAGGAACTGCATCTCGATCTGGATGATACCCTCGCCCTTGCAGGCTTCGCACCGGCCGCCCTTGACGTTGAAGCTGAAGCGACCGGGGGTGTAGCCGCGCGCCCTGGCCTCGGGCACCTTCGCGAAGATCTCGCGGATCGCGCTGAACACCCCCGTGTACGTCGCGGGGTTCGAGCGCGGCGTCCGGCCGATCGGCGACTGGTCTATGTCTATCACCTTGTCGAGGTGCTCCATCCCCTCGATCTCCCTGTGCTCCCCCGGCCTCTCGCGCGCCCCGTTCAGCTCGTGCGCGAGCCGCCTGTACAGCACGTCGTTCACGAGCGTGCTCTTGCCGGAGCCCGACACGCCCGTGACACAGGTGAACCTGCCGAGCGGGAACTCGACGGTGAGGTTCTTCAGGTTGTTCTGGTTGGCGCCGATCACCCTGACGGTCTTGCCGTTGCCCCCGCGTCTGCGCCTGGGCACGGGTATCGCCCGCTCCCCCGACAGGAACTTGCCGGTGATGGAGCTATCGCAGGCGATGATGTCCTCGATCGTGCCCTCGGCGACGACGTATCCGCCGTGCTCGCCCGCGCCCGGCCCCATGTCCACTATCCAGTCGGCCGAGCGCATCGTGTCCTCGTCGTGCTCGACGACCAGCACGGTGTTGCCCAGGTCCCGAAGGCGGGTGAGCGTGCGGATCAGCCGCTCGTTGTCGCGCTGGTGGAGGCCGATGCTCGGCTCGTCCAGGATGTAGATCACCCCCATCAGGCTCGAGCCGATCTGGGTCGCGAGCCTGATGCGCTGTGCCTCTCCGCCCGCGAGAGTGTTCGCGGCCCTGTCCAGCGTCAGGTAGTCCAGCCCCACGTCCACCAGGAAGCCCAGCCTCTCGCGGATCTCCTTCAGGATGGGGGCGGCTATGATCCTCTCACGGCGTGTGAGGGCGTGGTCGGTCGAGCCGGCGTCTCCCGCCAGCTCGCGCACGAACCTCAACGCGTCGCTGATGCTGAGCGCGGCGACCTGCGTGATGTTCCTGTCACCCACTGTGACGGCGAGCGCCTCGGGCTTCAGGCGCGCTCCCTGGCACTTGGGGCACTTGCGCAGCGACATGTACCGCTCGAGGTCCTGCTTCACGTAGTCGGAGCTGGTCTCACGGTACCTGCGCCTGAGGTGCGGGATGACGCCCTCGAACGCGGTGTTGAACTCGTGCCTCCGGTGCTTGATCGTGATCGTCTCGCCGCCGGTGCCGTGCATCAGGACCTCGTACTGCTGGGGCGTCAGCTCTCCCACGGACTGTCGGGTGGAGAAGCCGTACCGCGCGGCGAGCGCCTCCAGCACGCTGCGGTAGTAGGTCGCGGCGTTCTGCCCGGCCCGCGCCCACGGCTCTATCGCGCCCTCCGAGAGCGGCACGTCCTGCCCCCTGATGATCAGGTTCGGGTCGAACTCCATCGTGCTCCCCAGACCGGTGCACTCGGGGCACGCGCCGTGGGGGCTGTTGAAGCTGAAGGTCCTCGGCTCGAGCTCGCCGACGCTGATGCCGCACACGGGACACGCGTTGCGCTCGGAGAACAGCAGATCCTCGCCGCCCACGACGCTCGCGACGACCAGCCCCTCGCTGAGTCGGGCCGCGGTCTCGACCGAGTCCGCGAGCCGCTGGCGCTCCTCCCCACCGTCCTCGTGCCGCAGCACCACGCGATCCACGACGACCTCGATGGTGTGCGTCTTGTACCGCTCGAGTGTGATCTCCTCGTCGAGGCTGCGAACCTCGCCGTCCACCCTCACGCGGACGAAGCCCCGCCGGGTGAGGTCCTGGAAGAGCGCCGAGTACTCGCCCTTGCGCCCCCGGACCACCGGGGCGAGGATCATCAGCCGCGTGCCAGCGGGCAGCTGCAGTATAGAGTCGGTGATCTCCTCGACGCTCTGCTCGCTGATCTCACGGCCGCAGTTCGGGCAGTGCGGGCGGCCAACCCTCGCGAACAGCAGGCGGAGGTAGTCGTAGATCTCCGTGACGGTGCCGACCGTGGAGCGCGGGTTCCGGGTCGCGCCCTTCTGGTCTATCGAGATGGCCGGGGAGAGGCCCTCTATGAGCTCGACGTCGGGCTTCTCCATCTGGCCCAGGAACTGCCGGGCGTAGGCCGAGAGGCTCTCGACGTACCGCCGCTGGCCCTCGGCGTAGATGGTGTCGAAGGCGAGGCTGCTCTTGCCGGAGCCGGACAGCCCGGTCAGCACGACGAGCCTGTCTCGCGGGATGTCTATGGAAACGTTCTTGAGGTTGTGCTCGCGCGCGCCGTGCACGCTGATCGTATCAAGGGGCATGCGGAACCTCGCAGGTACAGGTCAAGACATGGAAGCTGTCCATTCTATCCGTCCGTCGTCCGAGGCGTCAACGACGCGACCGGGCGCCTCAGGATGGCCATGCTAGCACGCGTCTGGTTCGATTGCACCGAAACGCTGACGCGCGTGCCTCCGTTCCTACCGAGTGGGAGGGCGGAGCGGCCGCGGATTGGTCACGCTCCCGTCGCTTGCCTATAATCGTACGGGCAGAAACTGTATCAGCGGGAGTTTGCCGGCGAATGACCCTCATCAAGCGCCTCCGGCTCACCGAGCTGGAGCTACTCGTAGTGCCATCCCTGCTCATCTTCTGCGGGCTCACCGTCGTGCTCGCGGTTAACCAAGGGAGGATCAACTGGACCGGGGACGACCTCGTGACGACCATCGGGTTCGTCGTCGCGCTGCTCGTGGTCCACGCGCTCTTCGTCGCCTTCCGCTTCGGGGGCGACCAGGTCCTGTTCCCCGCCGTGGCGATCCTGACGGCGCTGGGCCTGGTGATGATCCAGAGGCTGCAGAACCTGTCGGGCTCGTATCCCTATTTCTCCGGGATAGCCACCAAGCAGCTCGTCTGGGTGTTCGCCGGGATCGTCATACTGCTGGTCGCGGCCGTGAAGTACGAGTGGTTCTACCGCCTGCGCTTCTACAAGTACTCGCTGGCCGTGCTTGGCATCCTGCTGATGCTGGGCGTGCTCGTGCCCGGCCTGGGCTACGAGAGCGGAGGCGCGCGGCTATGGTACAACTTCCGGGTGTTCCTGTTCCAGCCCTCGGAGGTCGTGAAGGTCATCCTCGTGATCTTCTTCGCGTCCTACCTCGACGAGCGGAGGGACCTGCTGGCGAGCGAGTACCGCCTGGGGCCTCTGAGGCTTCCGCCCCTGCCCTACCTCGCGCCGATGGTCGCGATGTGGGGAGCGTCGCTGCTCACCATCGTCCTGCTCAAGGACCTCGGGAGCGCGCTGCTGTTCTTCGGCATCTTCCTGGCGATGCTGTACGCCGTGACCGGGCGCGGGCTGTACGTGTGGATACTCGGCGCCTGCTTCCTCGCCGGTGCGTACGTGGCGTATCACCTCTTCGGCCACGTGCAGGTGCGGGTCGACACCTGGCTGCACCCGTTCGCCGATCCGGGCGACAAGGGCTTTCAGATCACGCAGTCGCTGTTCGCGCTCGCCAGCGGTGGAGTGTACGGCAGCGGCCTGGGCTACGGCTACCCCGGCCTCATCCCGGCGGTGCACACCGACTTCATCTTCTCCGAGTTCGGCGAGGAGCTGGGGCTGGTGGGCACGCTGGCGATCCTCGGGCTGTACCTCGTGCTCGTGTTTCGCGGCTTCTACATCGCGCTGCGCGCCTGGCGGGGCTTCGACCAGCTCATCGCGGTCGGGTTCACCACGATCTTCGGCCTGCAGGCTTTCATCATAATCGCGGGCGACATCAAGCTGATCCCCCTGACGGGCATCACCCTCCCGTTCGTGGCATATGGGGGTAGCTCGATCATCACCAACTTCCTGATGGCGGGCATGCTGCTGGGAGTCAGCGCCCAGCGGAGGAGGGTCGGCGCGTGAGAAAGCTGCTCAGGCTCGTCTCGATCATACTCGCGGCCGCCCTGCTCGGCTACGGGATTGCCGCGGGCACGGACGACCTCTGGCTCGTGGCCGTGTACGCGGCCGCGGTGCCGATCGGCTACCTCATATATTCCCTGCTGCCCCGCCAGACGGTCGGATGGCGCAGGAACGTGTGGGCGATCTCCGCGACGGTCATGCTGGGTTTCGTCCTGCTGAGCCTCCAGCTGCTGCGCCAGCAGTTCATCGTCGCCCCCGTGCTCGCCTCGCGGCCGATCCCCGCCGGCACGGGCGGCACCGTGGTGAACCCCCGGGTCTACGAGTCGGAGCTGCGCGTCCAGCGGGGCAGGATATTCGACCGCAACGGGGTGGAGCTCGCGGGCAGGGTGGTGAGCCCGAACGGCCTGGTCAGACGCACCTATCCGGTGGCCTCGACGAGCTACATCATCGGCTATCACACGCCCAGCTACCTATACGGCAACGCCGGGCTGGAGGAGAGGTTCAACGAGTACCTCAGCGGGCAGAGGGGCAACCCCATCGGGCAGATCAAGGCGCGGATGCTCCACAGACCGCTCGTCGGCGACGACCTGCACCTAACGCTCGACTCGAAGCTGCAGACGCTCGCCCAGCGGCTCCTCGGCAACCGCAGCGGCGCGATCGTCGTGATGGACCCGAGGAACGGGCAGATCCTCGCGATGGTGAGCAATCCCGCGTACGATGCGGCCGAGCTCTCCTACGACCCGACGAAGCCACGCTCCGAGGAGGTCAGGCGCATCCAGCGGGCGTACGAGCGGATAGTGAGCAGCGGCGACGCGAGGCTGCTCAACCGCGCCACGCAGGGGCTGTACTCCCCGGGGTCCACGTTCAAGACGGTCACGGCCGCCGCCGCGCTCGACACGGGGACCGCGTCGCCGAACACGGTGTACGAGGACGACGGTTCCTACGTCGTGAACGGGTACGTGATCCTCGACCCGAACCGGCCGGACAAGAGCAGGACGAAGTGGACGCTGGAGGAGGCGTACGAGTACTCGCTGAACGCCGTGTTCGCCCAGGTCGGGCTCAAGCTCGGCGCTGCGAACATGCAGGAGTACGGCCGCCGGTTCATGTACGACCGCCAGATCCCGTTCGATCTGCCGGTCACCAAGAGTCAGCTCGTGACGAAGCCGGGGTTCCTGAGCGACCCCGTCGCGCTCGCCTCCAGCGCGTTCGGCCAGGGGCAGATCCTCGCGACACCGCTCGAGATATTGCTCGACACGGCGACCATCGCGAACGACGGCGTGATGCCTAGTCCGTACCTGGTCTCAGAGATCAAGAACCCACAGGGGCAGGTGGTGTACAGCTTCGAGCCGCAGCCGCTCAGCCACGTGGTATCGCCGCGGACCGCGCAGCAGATGAAGGACATGATGGTCGCGGCGGTGGAGCACGGCTCGGGCTTCGAGGCCAGGATCCCGGGGATCGAGGTGGCGGGCAAGACCGGCACGGCACAGCTCGGGAAGGGCAAGCCCCACGCATGGTTCACGGCGTTCGCCCCCGCGGACCACCCGAAGGTCGCGGTCGTGGTGCTCGTCGAGCACGGCGGCGAGGGATACTCGGTGGCAGCCCCCATCGCAAGGCAGCTCATCGAGGCCGCGCTCAACGTGCGGGAGCAGCCGTGAGCGCCCGGGGGGCGCGGGCGGTCTCGAACCTGCCGGAGCAGATCGCGGACCTCGCCCTCCGCGAGCGGGAGCTGTTCGAGTCCCTGTTCGCCGTGGTGCGCACCGAGGGCAGCCTCGTGCCGCCATCCGAGATGACGCCCTGGATCGAGAGGGTGTTCGGCTCGACGGAGCCGGTCGAGCACCAGACCATCGTGAAGACGCTGAACCGGTGGACGCTCGAGGGCGCGCTGTTCAACGACCTGCGCGCCAGACGTCCGATGCAGTCGCGCGCCGACCCCGAGCTGTACGCCTCGCTCGCGGGCGACGGGACCGACCCCTTCTGTAGCCCGCTGACCGGCACTCCGGCCGACGCCTTCGGGCGCGTCGAGGGGAGGCACTCGCTGACGGCGAGCAACGTGGCGAAGTACGACGGGCTGCACGGAGTCGTCGTGTTCGATCACCATCACCCGCTCGAGTGGGATCGGGACCGGGTGAGTGACGCGTTCCACACAGCTCTCGAGTGGCTGCGGGCGGCACACGAGGAGCGGCCGTGCGCGGCCTATCCGTTCGTGATGTGGAACTGCCTGCCCCGCAGCGGGGCCTCGATAGTCCACGCGCACGTTCAGGTCGCGCTCACCGAGGGCGCTCCGTACGGTCGGGTCGAGCTCTGGCGGAGGGCGGCGGAGGCTTACCGGCGGGAGCGCGGCGGGGACTACTTCGACTCCCTCTGGTCCGCGCACCGGGCCGTGGGGCTCACGGGCGACGCGGAGGGCGTCGGGTGGCTGGCCCACATCACCCCGATCAAGGAGAAGGAGGTCGTGCTCCTCGCCGAGGCAGCCGACAATGCGCTGTTCGGCGCGATCTACTCGATCCTGCGCGGGCTGGTAGACGGGCTCGGGGTGCGCGCATTCAACCTCGCGATGTACCTGCCTCCCCTCGGCCCGACCCCCGAGGACTGGTCCGGCTTCCCCGCGATCGCGCGGATCGTGGACAGGGGCGACCCGTCGAGCGCGACGAGCGACATAGGCGCGATGGAGCTGTTCGCGCAGCCGGTGGTCGTGTCGGATCCCTGGAGGCTCGCGGAGACCCTGAGGGCGGAGGCCACGACCCCGGACTGAAACGGGATGGGGAGCGCGCCGCCTATTGGGAAGCTGGCGCGCTCGGTCAACGGGCGCTTAGCGCCAGACCTCCTCGCAGTCGGAGCTCACCCGGTCGCTGGCGTCGGCGAACACCGTGTCCACACCCCGTCCACAGTAGACGTAGTCGCGGGTGCCGTCGTCCGACCAGATCGTGTCGTCGTCGTAACCGCCGTACAGGGAGTCGCTGCCCGTGCCTCCGTAGATGTTGTCCTCCCCGTAGCCTCCGTAGACCTGGTCGTCGCCGTCTCCACCGTGGAGGTTGTCGTTCCCGTAGCCGCCCTTCACCTCGTCCATGTCCGCGCCACCGTTCAGGTAGTCGTTCCCGTCGTCACCGTAGAGCTCATCCATGCTTCCGCCACCGTAGATGTGATCCCCCTCGGAGCCGCCGTGGACCTCGTCCCAGCCGCTCTCTCCGTATAGGTAGTCGTAACCAGATCCTCCGTAGATCTCATCCCATCCGGCGCGGCCGTAGATCTTGTCGTTGCCGCCGTATCCCTTCATCGTATCGTCCCCGGCGGTTCCGTACAGCGTGTTCGCCGAGTTGTTGCCGACGATCGTGGCCGTGTAGCTCGTGAGACAGTGCGGCTCGGGGCGCGGGCCTCTACCGACGATCGTGGGCCGGGTTGGGGGTA
>CADDYR010000149.1 GCA_902810765.1 Chloroflexota bacterium | reverse complement strand
TCAGGAACTCCACGATCTCCACCAGCTCCTGCTCGGCCTCCTCGATGCCCGCGACGTCCGCGAAGGTCGTGTCCGGCTTCTCGCCCGCGGCGTACCGCCTGGCCCTGCTGCGGCCTATCCCGAACAGCCCTCCCTGCTGGGAGCCCTGGGCTCGCCTGAGCAGCCACAGAAGCAGCAGGAAGAAGACGATGGCGGGAAGGAAGCTGAGCAGCGCGTTCACCCACACCGAGCGTCCGCTGGACGCGGGCTGGGCGTCCACGGTGACCCCTTTGCTCTCCAGCAGCCTCAGCATCCCGTCGCTGCCGAGCTCGGAGGGCGGAAGCTGGGTCTGGAACTGCGTCGAGGTCTGCCCGGGCTGGCTCGCGCCCGGAGAGGTCGGGTAGGTGACGGCGTGCTCGAATACGCCCTGCACCTGATCTCCCTGCGTGGTGATCCTCGCCACGTTGCCCGCCTCGACCTGCCGCTTGAAGAACGTGTACGGCACGGTCAGCCGCCGCTCCGAGCTCGCGGCCCCGACGACGAGCCAGTTGACGATGAGCGCTACCGCCAGCACGATCCAGACCCACTTGGGGACGGACGAGAGCCACCTGCGCCACTTGGGATCGTCGTTCGAAGGGCCCCCGGAACCCTCTGTGTCCGGAGGCCTTCCCCTGTCCGGCTCGTCCGGCGGTCCTCCCGCCATCAGGTTAGCGCGCTCTATCTTGCCCAAGATCCATCCTTTTGCGATTGCTCGAGCTCGTTCATATCCGCTCCGATCGAACAGCTACCAAATGACGGGGGAGACGGCGGCCCCGAAACGGCGTGCTCGACCCCGTCACCCGGGCGGGGCGTCGGTCCGGGGCCGGTACGACCGGGACCCCGGCTGACCCTGATGGCTCCCCTCGAAGAGGGCGCCATCGGGGCCGGCCGGTTCCGGTCTCCCCTCGGCCGTGGGCGCTCAGCCCCCGGCTATCCTCGGCACGACGACTATCTGCTCGGCCTCGGGGTCGAACTCGTCGATCCGGGTCGCGGGCTTGCCGGTCGCCACCCTGAACGCCGTGGCCCCCTTCGCCCTCTCCTCGTTGAACAGGCGCTCTGCCTGCCTGACGGCCTCCTGGGCCTCCGGGTCCTTCACCCTGCGCCCGCCCCACTCGACCGCCGTGTCGCCCTGTCGCGACAGTACTCTCAGCTTGCCCACGTGTTCCCTCCTTTCGATAGCCGGTTCCTACCGACCGTGCATCGCGCGAGGCTCGACATACTGTTGACAGTGCATCCCGCGTGCCAGGCAGGGACGAGACGCGGCGGTGCGCGGTCAGTAGCCGGTGGTCCGCTCGAAGGCGTGCGCGATGAGCCCGTACCCGTCCGTGTTCGGGTGAACGCTGTGCACGCCGCTGCACATCCAGGTATACCTGCAGATGTCCTTCCCCTCGAAGGCCGAGGCCACGTCCACGACCGGCACGTCGAAGCGTGCAGCGTCCCGCTCGATGTGCCGGTTGATCAGCGCCACGTACCGGTGCAGCTTCGGGCACCTGTTCACCCAGGGGTCGTAGTAGTTCATCATCACGAGCTCGCCCGTCCTGCGGCCGTGCTCGTCATCGAGGGCCTTCGTGAGGCGCGGCAGGATGATGCGGGTCATCTGTCGGTCGTACATCGCCAGGTCGCGCCTCATCTTCTTCTCGTCGGCCCTGCACGCGGCCGCGTCGAAGTCGTGAACGAAGTCATCGGCTCCGATGTCGAGGGAGACCGGGCTGACCTGACCCCTGTGCTTGTGGATGAACTCTATAGCCGCGTCCAGCTGCGGCTTCGAGTAGTAGTTGTGGCGGAACCAGGAGTAGGGGCAGCCTCCGTGGATGAAGCCGGTGGTGGTCTGGCCGTTGCACGCGTAGTCCGTAAAGCTCGTGCTGCCGTGCCGCTGGAGCTCCGTCCACCAGATCATCGGGTAGCCCTGATCCCAGTTGAAGTTGGGCTGGAAGCCGAAGGCGAGGGAGTCTCCGAGCGCCAGGTAGTAGGGCTTGACGCGCGGGTCCGGATCGGTCGCGGGGTAGGTGGCGGGCCAGTGGGTGGGCACGAAGGTGATTCCGGCCAGCGCCGCGAACATCAGGCCCACCACCACGACGAACACGACGAGCCCCTTCAGTGCTCTGATCGCTGTCTTGCGCACATCGGCCCAGCTCGCAGCACCCGTGCCCGCGCATCATGCTGTATCCCCGTGAACGGGTCGTGACGAAGGAACGGTTCGTGGGGCGGCTCTACCTCGCCGTGTCCGGACGCTCCTCCTGCAACATCCGCCTGAGCAGGAGCGCCCGCTGCCGGTCGCTCTCCGCCTTCTGCTCGAAGCGAGCCGCCGTGCGCTCGTACCCTCTGGCGCGCGCGTCCTCGGCTATGCGCTCTGAGAGCAGCGCGCTCTCCTCGAGCTTGTTCAGAGCGGACCACAGGTTCTGCTCGAGTTCCTCGGAGCGCGCCTCTATCACGCCCTCCGCGGTGAAGGCGTGGCCGGTACGGCATCGGTACCGCAGCAGCCCGCCGTCGTGTCTCTCCCACATCGGGCCATCGCACTCCGGACACGTGAACTCGGAGATCTCTCCGTACCTGTCCATGTCTGGCGCGTCTGATTTCTGCGTCATCTGATCGTGCTCCAGCAACAGGTCCTCCGGCACGGGGAAGGCGCTCTCGTCAGGAGCCGGGCTTCGGGACAGCTCGTTCAGCAGCCCCGATATCTCCCGCACCGGCAGGCGGTAATCCACGTCCACGTATGTGAGCGCGCTCTCGGGCATCCCTCGGAAGAGCGCATCCTCGGGGTCCTGCACGACCGCCACGCCACCCCTGCGCTTGATCGCGTGCAGCCCGGCCGTACCGTCACTGCCCATGCCCGACAGCACCACCCCTACCACCCGGGGACCGTACGCAATCGCGGCGCTGCGGAACAGCGGGTCCAGAGCAGGGCGGTGCCGGCTCTCGCGTGGACCGCGCACCAGCCTCGTCCGCCCGTGTTTCACGAGCAGGTGATGGTCGGGAGGCGCCACGTACACCCGTCCGGGCACGATGGGCTCGCCGTCGCGAGCCCGAGTAGCCGGTGGTCCGCCCACGCGGCTCAGTATCTCCGGAAGGAAGCTGGGGTAATCCGGCGGTAGATGAAGCACTACAAAGGACGAGGCGGCCAGATCCGAGGGCAGCCCCCTGACCAGCTCGATCAGAGCTTCCACGCCTCCCGCCGAGGCGCCGACCACGATGATGTCGCGTGCCACCATCGCAAATAATCCCTCTAGCCCTCGAGCAGCGGCAGGAGCACCCTGAAGGTCGCGCCCTGCCCCACCTCCGAAGACACCTTTATCGTGCCGCCGTGAGCCTCGGCGATCTGCCGGGAGATGTACAGCCCCAGGCCCAGTCCTCGCGTGGGCGGCCGATCCGAGCCTCTCACGCGGTAGAAGCGCGTGAACAGGTTCGGAAGCTCCTCCGCGGGGATCCCGGGACCGTAGTCCCGCACCTCGATCTGGGCCCATCCGTCCGAGCGCCTCACCCGCACATCAATGTGCTCGGTGTTCGGCGCGTGGGTGATCGCGTTCTGCAACAGGTTCATCACCACCTGCTGCAGCCTGTGGGCGTCTGCCCGCACCGTCAGGCCCTCCTCCGCTTCCAGGTGGATAGTCTGGCTCTCCGCGAGGGGCTGGGCTACCTCCACTGCCCTGGCGACGATCTCGTGCAGCTGGAGCGGCTCCATCTCGAGGTTGTACCCGCCGGTCTGCAGCCTCGCCACGTCAACCAGGTCGCTCACCAGCCTCCCCAGCCTGCGAGTCTGCCCCAGCGCGCTGTTGGCACGACGTCGCAGGGTATCGGTGTCCTCGGGATTCTTGTCTATCCCTCGGATCAGCAGCTCCAGATAGCTCTGCAGGGCTGCGAGGTGGTTGCGCAGCTCGTGGCCGGCGAGCGCGAGGAACTCCTCCTGCAGGCGGCGGAGGCTGCGGTCCGTGATGTCCCGCACCACCACCACGCCCCCCTCGATCTCGCCTTCCCTGCCGATGGGCGCGCCCGTGGCCTCGTAGAAACGGCGGCTGCCGTCCTCCGCCACCGTAGTGAACTCCATCTTGAAGCTCTCGCCGCAGGAGGCCAGGTGCTGCGGAGTCCGGTCGGCGGGCAGCTCCCGCCCCTCCTCGTCCCGGAGCACCACGCCGCCCAGCTCGGTCGCCCCGTCCCGCGGCTCTCCGAACGCCCGTGCGAAAGCCTCGTTGGAGAGCACCACGTTTCCGGAGCGGTCCACCACGAGCACGGCGTCGGCCATGCTGCTCAGCATCGCCTCCAGGCGCAGGCGCTCGCCCTCGCTGGCGCGTGACAGCTCCTGCAGGTCACGGCTCCTCGCCTCGAGGTCCTCGTTCGTCGTGTTCAGCTCCTCGACGGTCGCCTGCATCTCCTCGTTGAGCGTCTCGAGCTCCTCGTTGCTTGCCTGCAGCTCCTCGTTGAGAGTCTCCACTTCCTCGGTCGCGGCCTGAGCCTCCTCCGTCATGAGCATCAGCTCTTCGTTCCTGGACCGCAGCTCTTCGTTGAGGCGGGTCAGTTCCTGGTTGGCCTCCGTGATCTCCTGGTTGGTGCGCACCAGCCTTTCGATCTGCTCCTGGCGCCGGGCGACCTCTGCCTCGGCCCGTTCCCTCAGCCGCCGCGCATTCTCCTCGGCCCGCTCGCGCTCGGCGTTGATCTCCTCGAGCTGTCTCCGCAGCACGTGGCGCTCGCGCGCGACCTCGGAGATGTCGTCTATCAGGACCGTCACCAGCTCGGCCGGCCTCTGCTCGCCCTGAGGGTAGCACGTGATCTTGTAGTAACCGGGCTCGGTCGCGGTCACGTCGTCCACCGGCAGCTCGGCGATGATCGTCCGGGTCCCGTCGTGGAAGGCCGAGTCTATCGCGCTGCGGATCTCGGCGTAGGGCAGCTTGCGCGCCGTGTGGATCAGGTCTTCGCCTATTGCCGGGCTGTGGATGGAGAGCAGCCTGCGGGCGGCCGAGTTGATCGCCTGGATATCGTAGCTCTGATTTACGACCACCACTCCCACGGGCAGCGAGAGCAGGAAGCTGTTGCTGGCCAGGCCCGGGGTCTGGGGACGCGCGGACCATGGACGGCTCGCTCGTGTACGGCTGTCCATCCACTCGTAGGGGCGCGAGCGAGAGATACCGGCCCCTGCCGGCGAGGTCATGGGGGCGGGGGGAGCCAGGATGTGCTCTCCCCTGCGCCGATACACCTTGAGGCTCGGCTCCTGCATCTCGAAGTAATCGGGCAGTGGCGAGACCGACTCGGCCTTGCCCAGCACGAGGGCTCCGCGGTCCCGCAGGGAGTAGGCGAAGCTCCTGAGCACGTGCCTCTGCAGCTCGGGCGTGAAGTAGATCAGCACGTTGCGGCACATCACCATGTCTATGCGCGGGAACGGCGCCCTCCTCGCCAGATCGTGCTCGCCGAACACCACCATGCTGCGCACACGCTTGCGCACGTGGTAGGTGCCGCTGTCCTGCGTGAAGTATCGCGCCACGATGTCGTCGGGCACGCTGGCGAGGGCTCGCGCGGGATAGGCTCCCTCGCGGGCGTAGGCCACTGCCTCCGGGTCGGCGTCGGTGGCGAATATCCGCACGTCGAACAGGTCGAGCTCTTCCCCCAGCGCCTCGGCGAGGAGTATCGCCAGCGAGTAGGCTTCCTCCCCGGTGGCGCATCCGGCGGACCATATGCGGATGTCCTTGTTGTGCACTCGCGCCCTCTGGATGATCTCCGGCAGCACCTGCGCTCTCAGATACTCGAACAGCTCGGGGTCGCGGAAGAACTGCGTGACCTTTATGAGGAAGGAATCGAGCAGCTTGGGGTATTCCTCGGGATGCTCGTCCAGATAGCGCGTGTACTCTGCCAGGTCGCGCGAACCGGTGGCGACGATGCGGCGCTGCAGCCTCCGTCTGATCGTGGGCAGCTTGTACGTGCTGAAGTCCATGCCGTAGCGTTCCCGTATCCCCTCGAGGAACGCCTCCACCTGCCTGCGTTCGTCCGGCCGGGCGGCCGCCTCGTCGCCCGCGAGCAGGTCCGTCAGCAGCGAGCCGATGTTCTCGAGATCGGCGACGAGGTCCACGGTGCTCGGAGCCAGCGAGCGCGGCATCGCCGGGTAGCTGGCTCCCTCGGGGTTCTGGATGATCACCACCCCGCCCGCCTCGTGGACGACGCGAGCGCCGCTGGCTCCGTCGGAGCCTGAGCCGGTGAGGATGATGGCTATGAGCCTGTCGCCGAACGACTCGGCGGCGCTCGTCAGCAGCAGGTCAATGGAGGGCTGGGGTCGCCCCTCGCCTCCCCGCCGAAGCGCGATCTCCTGGTCGCTGATGGACACGTGCCAGTGGGCGGGCACCACGTAGACCGTGCCCGCCCGCAGCGGCTCGCGATCCTTGACCATCCGCACCGGGAGCTTGCTGCGCCGCCGCAGCACCTGATCGAGTCTGCTCGGCCGATCCGGGTCCAGGTGTTGGGCTATGACGATCGGACCGGGAAACTCCTGTGGCAAGGACGACAGGAGCACCGAGAGAGCATTGATACCGCCCGCCGAGGATCCTACCACCACCAGATGGGATACGGGTCGGGCTTTGCACATGACTGGCCTCCTCCGAGCCCGCCTGCACCGAGAGCCGCGCCTCCGAACCAGCTCTTCGGCCCGCTCCAGGCACTAGGCGGGGGAGGGTTTAACTCTGTCTGCATCCAAAGCCTCTCCTTGCTCGGCCGCGCCATCATGATAACACCAATTCCACGCATTCCACACCAGATAGCGACGGCGAGACAGCGGGCAGAGTACTTCCGAGTCCGGGCGATGAGTCTGTCATCCCGAGGCCCCCTCCCCCTGTCATTCTGAGGCCGCAGGCCGAAGGATCTACCGAGCCTCCCGCCGGGCGTACATTTCACGATTCTTCTCGGACTTTACCCCTTCCCTCCCGTTCAGGGTAGGGCTCTCGGGCGCAATGGCCCTGGCCCCGATTTGCATTTTGGAAGAACGGAGTTACAATCAGGTGCTGGTCGCTTTACGTGTAGGCAGGCCGGGAGGCTCGGCCTGCGCGCGACAGGAGCGACTGGTCAGTCGGGCATCCTTCGGCACCAAGGAGAAAGCAGAAAATGGAGGAGAACGGCAAACTCGACAGGAGGCACTTCCTCAGGTACGCGGGCGTAGCGGCAGGAAGCACCGTCCTGATTGCGTGCGGCGGAGGCAACGTGGCCAAGACTGGCACGACCGCCCCCAGCGGGCCGGGAGGCAAGGGAGCCACGAAGGCGCCCAGCGCGACCAAACCGCCCACCACCGGCAAGGCTACCGCCGGCCCATCGGCCACCGCGGCCCCATCGGGCACCGCGGTCCCATCTTCCACCGCCATCCCCACCGTAACCAGCAAGACCGTCTACGACGTCACCTACGTCAAGGACATCACCTTCAGTGGCAAGCTCAACGAGTCGCCCCAGCTCGCAGCCCAGGTGAAGGCGGGCAAGCTGCCACCGGTGGAGAAGAGGCTGCCCGAGCACCCCTACGTCGTGCCGCACGACTGGGTCAAGCCCGGCAAGTACGGGGGCTCGATGACCTGGGTCGTGACCGACACCTCCGACTGGGCGACCACGCACATCATCGGCGAGAGCATGTACGAGCACTCGCCGGTGAGGTGGCGCAAGGACGGGCTCGAGATAGGGCCGGGGCTCGCAGAATCCTGGGAGCCCAACTCCGACCTCTCGCAGTGGACGTTCCACTTCCGCAAGGGGGTCAGGTGGTCCGACGGACAGCCCTGGACGGTGGACGACATCCTGTACTGGTGGAACGACGTGATCTACGAGCCGGCACTCAATCAGACGCCACCACAGGAGCTGCGCTCGGGGAAGGGCACCCCGTGCAAGATGAAGAAGGTGGACGACTACACCCTCACGCTCGTGTACGACTCGCCCACCCCCCTTGCTGCGGACTACGCGGCCGCGTGGGTCAAGAGGGGCGGCAGCGGAGGCGAGGGCCCCGGCTGGATGGAGCCCAAGCACTACATGAAGCAGTTCCACATCAAGTACAACAAGAAGCTCAACAAGAAGAGCTGGGTCGACGGCTACACGGCCAAGGAGGACTTCACCACCAACCCAGACAACCCGACGCTCACGCCCTGGATGCTTCAGACGTACAAGAAGGGACGCTTCTCCACCTGGGTCCGTAACCCCTACTGCTACTGCATCAACAAGAACGGGGATCAGCTGCCCTACATGGACAGCGTGACGATCAACAACATCCAGGACCCGCAGGTCATGAGGCTCAACATCCAGCAGGGGAAGGCCGACTACGTGGACGGCTTCCACATCGGGCTCACCCTGATGGACGTCTCGACCTTCAAGAGCAGCCAGCAGAGGAGCGGGCTCAACCTGATCTTCTGGGACTCCGGCTCCGGTACGGCCTCGATGTACTTCTTCAACTACGACTACCACGACCCGAAGTACCGACAGCTGTTCCGCAACCCGAAGTTCCGCCAGGCGCTGTCCCTCGCCTACGACCGCAACACTGCCCGCAAGGTGATCTACTTCAATCAGGGAGACCCGACGACGGGCACGATGAGCCCGAAGGCCATCGAGTACCACCTGGGCAAGGGCGCGCAGGTGTACACGCAGTGGCGGGACAGCTTCGTCAAGTACGACCCGGCGACGGCGAAGAAGATGCTCGATGAGCTCGGGGTCAAGATGAAGGGGCAGTACCGGACCCTGCCCGACGGCAGCCCGCTGAAGATCACGCTCGACTACACCGCGCCGGGAAGCCCCGAGCACGTCCGCAAGGACGAGCTGCTCGCCAAGAACTGGCAGCAGATCGGGATCAACGCCTCGCCCAACCCGGTACAGGGCACGGGGCTGGCCGACAGGTGGGCCGCCGGCACCTCGATGACCACCACTGCCTGGGAGGTGGGCGACGGCCCGAACTGCCTCGTCTATCCCAACTGGCTGGTGCCGATGGACAACTCCCGCTGGGCACCTCTGGAGGGGCAGGGGTTCATCTTCCTGGGCACGCCGCAGGCGAAGAAGGAGCTGAACGTAGATCCCTGGAAGAGGCACCCGCCACACATCATGCCCTCGGACAAGGAGGCGGACAAGTACGTCAAGCAGCTGTGGGGGCTGTACAACCAGACCCGCACCCAGAAGAGCCTGCTGAAGCGCACCCAGGTGGTGTGGGAGATCATGAAGCTCCACATGACCGCTGGCCCCTTCTTCTCGGGCACGGTCGCCAACTACCCGCAGATCATCCTGTTCAAGAACGGGATGATGAACGTGCCGAGGAGGGATCAGCTCGGGCAGCACGGCTTCACCAACCCGTGGGTCGTGCCTTGTCCCGCGACCTACGACATCGAGGCTTACTTCTGGGACAACCCCTCGGCCCACACCTAGGCCGACTCAGCGCGGGACGGGCCCTCCCCCGGCCCGTCCCCTCTACAGACCGGTCGCCGTGGCGACACACCGCCACGGCGACCGGTCTACGTCCTGAGCGAATCGAGCGCGCGCTCGAGGTCGCGTAGATCGCGCAGCTCGGCGTCGGGCACGACCCCGTCATCCCGCTCGCGGCCGTACCGGTTCACCCACACGGCCCTCAGCCCCGCCGAGCGCGCACCGGCAACGTCGCGGCTCAGGGAGTCGCCCAGCATCACCGCGTCCTGTGCCCGAACCGACAGCCGCCCGAGGGTCAGCTCGAATATCGCGCGCTCCGGCTTGCCCACCCCCAGGTCGCCCGAGACCGTGATGTGGTCGAAGAATCCCTCCAGCCCCGCCGCGCGGACCTTTCGCCGCTGCAGGTCCGGCGCTCCGTTCGTGATCATCCCGATCAGGCAGCCTCGCCCGAGCCTCTCGAGCGCCTCCCGCACCTCGGGGTACGGTTCGCAGCGCGCGAGGCGCTCGGACCGG
>CADDYR010000148.1 GCA_902810765.1 Chloroflexota bacterium | reverse complement strand
TCGGGATCACCCCGATGACGTGGCCGCCTTCGGCGAGCGCAGCGTTCGCGAGCACGCCCATGAGCCCGACCTTGGCGCCGCCGTAGACCACGGTGATGCCACGTTTGGCGATCGCCGCGCCGAGCGTGAGCAGAACTGTGCCTGCCCACGCGCCGAGCGAGATCCGACGTGTCCGCGCGTTGAGCTCGCCCGTCGTCTTGAGGGCGACGTAGCTCGCGCCGTGCATCGTGAGCGCGCACAGGGTCAGCAGCCCGACCAGCACGGTGTACCAGTCGAGGATGCCCGGCTGGAGGTTCGTGGGGTCGAAGTTCGTCCACAGGGCCTCGAAGAAGTAGCCGTTCCGGTCGAGCGGCACCCCGCGCATCACGTTCGCGACGGCGGCGCCGTAGAAGAACGCGAGCGCCGCGCTGCCCAGAAAGAACAGGCCGTCCCAGAACGAGCGCCAGACGGGGTTGTCGACGTGCGAGCGCAGCTCGATCGAGATGCCCCGGACCATCAGCAGCCACAACACGATGATGAGGGGCAGGTAGAAACCGCTGAAGCTGGAGGCGTACAGCCTGGGGAAGGTGAAGAAGAGGGTGCCCGCGGCCGCGATCAGCCATACCTCGTTGCCGTCCCATACAGGGCCTATCGCTCTCAGGATCGCCCGCCGCTCACCGTCCGTCCTCGCCGCGCGCAGGTGGATCACGCCCGCGCCGAGGTCGAACCCGTCGAGCACCACGTACATCGTTAGCATGAAAGCTCCGAGCACGAACCAGAGTACCTCCACGCATGCCTCCCTGCTAGCTCGTCAGTGCCTCTGCTGCCAGATCTTCCTCGTCCTCCGACGCGGGGCCCCTGAGTATGTGCTGCACCATCAGGACGGTGTACAGCATCCACATCAGCGCGTACATCCCCGCGAAGCCGATCAGCGTGAACAGCACGTTTCCGGAGGATAGCTGTGGAGACGCGCCGTCGGAGGTCTTCAAGAGTCCGTAGATGATCCACGGCTGACGCCCGAGCTCGGTGGTGAACCACCCCGCGGTGTTCGCGATGAACGGGAACGGTGTGGCGAGCATCAGCAGCCAGAGCATCCAGCTGGTCGTGAACAGCCTGCGCTTCCATACGAGCAGGAGGAGGGCGAGGCCCATTATCGCTATGAAGAAGGTGCCAAGTCCCACCATCACGTGATAGCTGAAGTAGAGCAGCGGCACGTTGTCCGGCCAGTCCGACCGTGGGAAGTGCGTCAGCCCCGTCACCTCCGCGGTCCATCGCCTGTACGTCAGGAAGCTGAGCACCCTCGGAACGATGAGCGGGTTGTCCAGCCGGAGCCGCTCCATGTCGGGCTGCCCCAGGATCACGATGCCCGCGCCGCGCTCGGTGTAGAACAGGCCCTCCATCGCCGCCAGCTTCGCGGGCTGGTGGTCGGTCACCTGCCTGCCCTCGAGGTCTCCGCTGGGGAACAGCTGGAAGAAGCTTGCGACGAAGCCGACGATCACCCCGACGGTGAGGAAGATGCGGGCGAACTCCTCATGGGACCGCGTGAGCATGTAGTAGGCGCCCACCCCGGCCATCGCGAACGCGCCCGTCACTACCGCCCCGCTCATCGTGTGCATGTACTGCGGGTACACCCAGGAGTTGGTCAGCACCGCCCAGTAGTCCGATATCTCCGCTCCCCTGCCGTCCGGCAGGAGCCTGTAGCCCACGGGGTGCTGCATCCAGGCGTTCGTCGTGATGATGAAGGCTCCGGACGCCCAGGTGCCCAGCCACACCATCACGGCCGAGAACCAGTGCACCTTCTGCCCGAAAGTGCGCTCCCCGAAGAGCAGCAGACCGAGGAAGGCCGACTCGAGGAAGAACGCGAAGGCTCCCTCCATCGCGAGGGTCTGGGCTATGATGTTTCCGGCATACGTCGAGAACTGCGCCCAGTTGGTGCCGAACTGGAACTCCATCGGTATGCCGGTGACGACGCCCATGACGAACGTGATCGCGAAGATCCGAGTCCAGAAGCGCACCGACTTGTTCAGCAGCTCCTCGCGCCGGATCAGGTACAGCGATTTGAGCACGACGATCAGGAGCGCGAGCCCCATCGTGAGCTGCGGGAACAGGTAGTGGTAGGCGATCGTGAACGCGAACTGGAGCCTGGAAAGGGTCGTGGGATCGTTCAACGTCCTGCCCTCCGGAGACCGGCCCTGCGAAAGTGCTTACGGTACGAGTATGTGACAACGGCACAGTCCCGTGCAACGCCCGTTAGGGTGGACCCGTCGCCCGCACCGATGGGTAGGGGACTCAGGCGTTCACGGCGAGCACGACTACCGCGACGCTCGCCGCGAGGTTGAACAGCGACACGACGAAGGAGAGACGCTGCAGCCCCTCACGCTCGGCCGCGTAATTAACGGCTCCGTCGCCCACGGACGACTCCTCCGAGAGCGCCGCGAGCTGCTCCAGCCTGGGTCCGAAGTAGGCGCCGTGCGACGCGGTCAGGAGCATCACGAACAGCACGAGCCCGTACTCGAGCCACACGCCCCGTGCGAAGCCCGTCGTGATGCCGACGAGGGTGTTGGTCACGAGCAGGAGGAGCAGGTTCGCGACGCCGATCGGGGCGTATTGTCTGCCGATGACCGAGCGCACCCTTACCCGCTCCGAGTCGCGCCACTTCATTGCCCTGAGTGCGGGCGTCACGACGGTGGTGGTGAACACGACGCCACCAAGCCAGACGCCCGCGAGCAGCGCGTGCAGGGTCAGGACCACGGAATCCATCGGTATCCCTTTCTACTACAGCATAGACAGAGGCGGGACGGGCTCGCAACTCACGCGGCGGCGAGCGCCCGGTCCTGCGCCTCGATCAGGCGCGCGTACATTCCGGGCTGAGCCGTGAGCTCGGCGTGCGTGCCGCGCTGCACGATCCGGCCCGAGTCCAGCACCAGTATCTGATCGTAACGCTCCATGTCCACGAGCCTGTGCGTCACGACGACCGTCGTCCGGCCGCGCATCAGCCTCTCGACGGCGAGCATCACGTCGCGCTCGGTGCGCGCGTCGAGGTTCGCCGTGGGCTCGTCGAGCACGAGCACGGGCGCGTCCTTGAGCAGGGCGCGGGCGATGGCGAGCCTCTGCCTCTCCCCTCCCGAGAGCCTCGCGCCGCTCTCACCCAGCCACGCATCGAGTCCCCTCGGCAGAGCCTCCACCAGCTCCCACAGCTGCGCCGTCCGGAGGGCTTCCCGCATCTCGTCCTCCATCGCGTCGGGCCGCGCGATCAGCAGGTTGTTGCGTATCGTGTTCGCGAACACGTACGTGTCCTGCGAGACGACAGCGAAACGGGACCTCAGCTCCTCGAGCCCGACGTCCCGCACGTTCACGCCGCCCAGCCTGACCTCCCCGCTCGCGGGGTCCCAGAAGCGCAGGATGAGCCCTATAAGCGTGCTCTTGCCCGAGCCGCTGGGGCCGACTATCACGGTCCTCGTGCCGGGCTCGACCCTGAGCGATACCTCCTCGACGGCCGGGCACCCGGTGCCCTCGTAGCCGAACGTCACGCGGTCGAGCTCGAGCGTCGTGTCATCGGGGAGCGATGACGGTCGGGCGGGCTCGGCGACCGTCGGCCGTGAGTCGGCGATCTCGAAGATTCGGCTACCCGCCGCGAGCGAGCGGCCGAGATGTTGGAACGCCTGTCCGAGGGGCTGCACCGCCTCGAAGCTGGCGAGCGCGAGCAGCCCGAGCATCGCCAGGTAGACTCCGTCGAGCCGGCCCGAGGCGACGAGCGGGATCGTGAGCAGCACCGCGAGCCACATCGCCAGGCTCGAGGTCAGCTCACCCAGCCCCGTCCTGAGTCCCGACACCGCTGCGTGGCGCCTCTGCACCCGTGCGAGCTCCCGGTTCAGCGAGGCCACGCGCTCGAGGTGACGGCCCTCCTGCCCAAAGGCGAGCAGGTCCTGCATCCCCTGCACGCTGTCCACCAGCAGCGCGTCCAGCTCCGCCCGAAGCTCGACCTGCCGCCTGCCGAGCGAGCGCGACAGAAGGGCGGCAAGCGCGGGCACGCCCACGCCGGAGATCGCAAGCAGCGCGAGCACAGCGAGCGCCGCCGCCGGGCTGAACTGGGCGATTCCCCAGGTGACGACCGCCGCCGAGAGCAGGGAGACGACCACCGGAGCGAGCGCCTGCTGGAAGAGTCCCTGGAGCTCGTCCACGTCCTTCGTCAGGCGCGCCAGCACGTCGCCCGAGCGGTACTCGAGCAGCTGGCCGGGCGCCAGCGGCTCGAGCCGCCCGTACAGCCAAGCACGCAGGCTCGCGAGCAGACGGAAGGTGACGTCGTGCGAGACGAGCCGCTCGGCGTATCGGCCGAACGCCCGACCCAGGCCGAAGAGCCGGACGAGGTAGATCGGCACGGTGAGCGTTATAAGCAGCGGCTTGAGTGCCGACGCGGCGATCAGGTACGCCGCGGTCGCGAGCAGCCCCACGTTCGCGAGGAGCGTTGCCACCGCGAGCAGCACCGAGAGCGCGGCCAGCGCCGAGTGGGGCACCAGGAGCCGGAGGAGGCGAGCCAGGGCCCTCACGCGCTCGCCCCTCTCCGGAGCATCAGCGCCTCGTAGGTGCCGTGGGCCGCCTCGAGCCCCGCCGGAGGTCCGGACTCGACCACCCGTCCCCGGTCGAGGACGACGACCCGGTCCGCCGAGCGGATCGTGTTCAGCCTGTGGGCGATCACGAGCACGGTCCGTCCGCGGCTCAGCAGAGACACCGCCTCGCGGATGGCGCCCTCGGACTCGGGGTCCAGGCTCGAAGCGGGCTCGTCGAGCACGAGCACGGGCGCGTCCTTGAGGAACGCCCGCGCGATCGCTATCCGCTGCGCCTGCCCCTGGCTGAGCCTCGATCCGCGCTCGCCGACCTGCGTGTCGTAGCCTCGCGGGAGATCGAGGATGAACGCCTCCGCGCCGGCGAGGCGGGCCGCCCGTGCGACCTCCTCGTCCGACGCGTCCGGCCTGCCGAGGCGCAGGTTGTCCGCGATCGTGCCGTGGAACAGGTGCGGGCGCTGGGGCACGAGGGCCACGAGCCCTCGCCACTCGTCGGGAGCCAGCGAGCGCACCGGCACCCCGTTCGCGGCGATGCGCCCCGAGGTGGGCTCGCAGAACCTCAGCATCAGGTTCGCCAGCGTCGTCTTGCCCGCGCCACTCGGCCCCACGAGCGCGGTCACGCTGTCTGCGGGGAGCTCGAGGGAGACATCTCGCAGCGCCGGGGTCTCGGAGCCGGGATACCTGAAGCTCACGCCCTCGAAGGAGACCGCGACCGGCCGCCCGATCGGTATCTTCCGGCCTGCCGAGGCAGCCACGACGGGTGTGTTCAGGATCTCGGTTATGTGCTTCGCGGCCGCCCTGCCCTCCATCCCCGCGTGGTGCTGCACGCCGAGCTCGCGGAGGGGGCGGTAGAACTCGGGCGCGAGCAGCAGTATCACGAAGGCGCGCTCGAACGGGATCCCGCCCGAGAGGAGCCTGACCCCGAGCGTGACCGCGAGGAGCGCGATCGCCATCATGATCATGAACTCGAGCACGAGGCCGGAGAGAAAGGCCACCTTGAGCACGTCCATCGTGCGTCTGCGGAAGCCCTCGCTCGCGCTCCGCACCCGCTCCCGCTCGGCCGCGCCCGCGCCGAACAGCCTGAGCGTCGGGAGCCCCTGGATCGAGTCGAGCAGCTGAGCGCTCAGCCTGGTGAGCGCGAGCCACTGGCGGTTGATGCGCTTCTCGCTGTAGCTTCCGACGAGCACCATCAGGATCGGGATGATCGGCGCGGTCACGAGCAGCACGATTCCGCTCGCCCAGTCCCGGGGGAAGACGTAGATCAGGATGGCCACAGGCACGAGCACACTCAGCGCCATCTGTGGCAGGAAGCGGGCGAGGTACGGCTCGAGGCGCTCGACCCCCTCCGTCCCGACCGCGACGAGCTCGCCGGTGCGCTCGCCCCGGACGTAGGCGGGGCCGAGCCTCGCGAGGTGCCCGATCAGACGCTCGCGGAGCCTGGATTTCGTGTCCGCGGCGACCCGGCCCGCGAGCCACTCCCTGAGCCACGTGGCTACAGCGCGGACCGCGATGGCCACGAGCATGAGCGCGAGCGTCGGCGTGGCGCTCTCGATCCCCAGGTGGCGCAGGAACACGAGGTTCGTCGCGTGGCCGAAAAGGGCCATCTGGGCGATCGTGGCCGCTGCGCCGACGAGGCCGAGGGCCACGGTGGTCGCCAGCAGGGCGCGTATCTCACGGGCATGCCTTAGCAGGTCGCGGTCCATCCTCTCCATTGTAGGAGGATAGAGCCGCGCCGCGTCAAACGCTCACTCGTAGGCGCTGAAGAGGTTGGCGAGGCTCAGCCCGACCATCGCCTGCAGGAACGGGTTGCGCGCCTGCCTGTTGGGGTCCTCGACGCGCAGGGACGCGGCTGCGGCCAGTGAGAGGTCGCGCTCTCGCTCGTCTCCCTGCCTGTCGAGCAGCCACGCCTGCTTGCACAGCCGCTGACGCAGGACCTGGCGGACCTTCGGGTTGACGATGCTGCGGACCATCGGCTTGAGTTGAGCGTCGGTGATCCCCTTCCGACCCGGGGGTGGTGCCTGGAGCACGGCGACCGCAGTGAGCTCGGGGCTGAAGAACCAGCTCGTGAAGAATCGGTGCGAGAGCAGGCTCGGCGACTGGTCGAGCAGGTCCTCGCGGCGCTCGAAGGGGGAGTCGTCCAGCTCGGGCGTGACGAACGGCTCCTGATCCGGAGGCGGGTACGACTCGTGGACCATCGGCTCCCAGATCTCGAACGCCGGTGGGATCGCGTGGCCTGTCTCGGCGTTCGTGCGGAGGGCGTCGGCGAGGGCACCGCGCGCGGCCGGGAGGTCCACCTCCACGACCGGGATGCGGTCGTCCTCGAAGTCCTCGATCATCATGCCGACCCTATCCCCCTGCACCCAGCTGGCTCCGAAGGCGTCCTTCACCCCCCAGGTCTCGTTGTGGAAGAAGTCCGCGGCGATGAACAGCCCGTTGCCGAGATCCCGCGAGACCAGGATCGCCTGCCCCCCGGCCCCGTCGAGCGCGGTCATCACGACCCTGCCGACCGGTGGCAGAGCCCGCCTCTCGGAGTGGTTGTTGCCTCCGATCACCTGCAGGTTCAGGCGGCGAAGCGCGGCCCGGGCTTCCTGTCGCACGTCCTCGCGGCGAGTGAGCTCGGCCATGCGGCGGATGGGACCGACGGAGCCGGGGTCCCGGCGCCTGGCGAGGGAGGCCAGCACCGCCTTCTGGGTCTCGGGATCGGGAGAGTGGAGCAGCGCGTGCGCGAGCCAGACGCACTTGCCCTCCGTGCCCTCCAGCGCGTCGAGCACGATCGCACGTGCGCGCTCGGGAGGCAGGACCAGCAGGTAGCCGAGCACCTCGGTCAGGATCTCGCCGTTCGGGGGCCAGGTCGAGCAGCCCTGCAGAGTGGCGTGCACCAGGGTCTCGTCGGGGCTCTCGAGTCCCTCGAGGAAGCTCAGCCTGCGCTTGCCCTCGCCGCGCTCGGGCCATCCCGCGCGGCGCGCAGCGCCGAACCGCACTATGTCGGGCGCGCTCGCGCTGGAGGCGATCCGACGCAGCAACGTGCGCCCTCGGCTGCCCGCGAGCATCTGGAGCAGCTCGAACTCGAACGCCGGCACCATCCCGCGCCCCTCGGAGAGGCGGGCGGTCAGCACGTCCGCTGCTACTTTGCGGTTCGCGTTCAGCCGCTCCATGATGTCGGCCGCGCGCTCGGCCTCGAAGCGCTGCATCGCGTCGTCGAGCTCGTCGAAGAGGGCTTCGACCTCCTCTGAGCTCAGCCTGGCGCGCCGGCTGTCCTGTCTCCGCTGCGGCATCGCGCTCTCCTTCCGGCGTTCGTCCTCAATTGTAGCGAAGGACGGCCGAGGAGTGCCGGGAGCGCGGCGAGATGTAAGAATTCGATCAAAATCGCGCTCCCGGCACTCCGATCTCGATTCGCCCACAAATATCATTGACGTACGCGCGTCTCTCAGCCAGGAGGGGAGTGTCCCATGTACAGGAGTCGTGGCAACTACGGAGAGCCGAGGCGCTCGGCCCCAGCCCGACTCGGCACCGTGCTCGTGGTCGTGCTGGTGCTGATCGGGCTGTTGCTCGGCGGCACGTCGCTCGCGAGGACGCTGTTCCACCGTGCTCCCAGCGGGCACCCCGGCTCCGCGATCGGGCGTACCACCCCCTCCGCCACCTCGCCCGCGAGCACGGCGGAGCCGACCACGATCCCGGCTGGGGATCGGGCTGTCGGACGAGGCACGCCGCGACCGCGCGGAGGCTCCGAGGGAACCGTGGCTCGAGCGCCGGACGGCTCGCCCACGGTGGTCGCGCAACGGTTCCTCTCCCTCTGGCAGAGGGGCAGGTACGACGCGATGTACGCGCTGCTTTCCAGCGGTGCGCGGCGGAAGTACAGCCGCGGGTACTTCGTGCAGCGATATCGGGACATCGCCGAGATGGCGACCATCACGGGAGTCGAGCCCGGCGTCTCGGGGGCACCCTCCGGCTCGCCTGGCGCGACGAGTGTGAAAGTGCCCTACAGAGTCATCTTCAGCACACAGCTCGTCGGTGACATCAGGGAGCAGAACTCTCTGCCCCTGGTGGCCGAGGACGGGAGCTGGAGGGTCGGCTGGTCGCCGAGACTGATCTTCAAGGAGCTCGGGCCCGGCGAGCACATCTACATGGAGAGGTATCCCGCGCCCAGGGGCACGATCTACGACCGCAGGGGAGTGCCCCTCGCGATGGACGGTGAGATACCCCAGGTCGGCGTGATCCCCGGACAGATCAGGAACGAGACGGCCGTGCTCGCGCGGCTCTCACGGGCGCTCGGCTATTCGGAGTCCTACATTCGGGGGCTCTACAAGGGCAAGCCCGACGACTGGTTCGTGCCGATCGAGTCGCTCTCGCCTCAGGAGTTCGGGAGGCTGCGCGTGCAGCTCGCCGATGTGCCGGGCGTGACCTTCCAGTCGAGGCCGGGCCGGATCTACCCGCAGGGCACGGTGCTCGCGCAGGTGCTCGGATACGTCGGCCCGATCACGGCCGAGGACCTCAAGCGGCCGGAGTACAAGGGCTACTCCCCGAACGCGACCGTTGGTCGCAGCGGCCTCGAGCACTGGGCGGAGAGGTACCTTCGAGGGCGGGACGGTGGCAGGCTCGAGGTGCTGAGCGCCGACTACAAGCGCGTCGAGCGCGTGATTAAGTCGCGGCCCGCGGTGCCGGGCGACGACATCTACCTGAACATCGCCCTTGATCTGCAGATGACCGCGGAGCGCGAGCTCGGCAAGCGCGTGGGTGCGGTGGTCGCGCTCGACCCACGGAACGGCCAGATACTCGCGATGGCGAGCCATCCGAGCTACGATCCGAACGACTTCGTGCGTGGGATGAGCCGGGCGGAGTACGCTAGGCTGACCTCGCCCGCCTCGCACTACCCGCTGATCGAGCGCGCGACGAACGCGGCCTACCCGATGGCCTCCACGTTCAAGGTGATCACGATGGCTGCCGGGCTGACCTCCGGCCTGTACAAGCCCACGAGCATGTTCTACGACCCGGGACACTGGAACGGGGACGGCGGGCCGATGAGGACGGACTGGCTGCCGGGGGACGAGGGGCACGGGGCGCTCGACCTGAGCAAGGGTCTCACGGTGAGCTGCGACGTGGTGTTCTATACGGTGGGCCTGAAGCTGTACCAGTACAGGTACGACTACCTGCCCGAGTACGCGCGGAAGTGGGGCCTCGGGGAGTCGCCGGACGTGGACGGCCTGGTGAACGAGGCCGGGCAGGTGCCGGGTCCGGGAGTGCCGAACAGAGACTGGAATCCCGGGGACAACGTGAACCTCGCCATAGGACAGGGCGCGCTGATGGTCTCGCCGCTGCAGGATGCGATGGTGTACATGG
>CADDYR010000147.1 GCA_902810765.1 Chloroflexota bacterium | reverse complement strand
AAGTCGGCGTGATGCTCATACCGGCCCCACAGCAGGTCATCCTTGTATACCGTTCTCCGCGATCGAACGAATCGGAAGGCAGCCGGGGAGGACCTCGGAAACGAGCAAGGGTGCCGATAGAGGGCAGGACACCCGGATAGCGGGATATAAGAGCCCCACCTCTTCCCTGACGTGGGCGAACAGAAGGCGGATACGAAGGAACGCCAAAGGATAATGCCAACGCCGCGTCAGGTAGACATGATACTACCACCTGGACGCATGAAAGTCAAGCGCTGCATCCTCCCCGTTCCCCCACGACACGCTGAGAGCTGCCGTGGGCGGATCAGAGCGTCCTGAACGGCTCGCCGGCGGGCACGTGCTCGATCCGCACGCCCGGGAGGAGGGTGCGCAGCCAGCCCGCTACCCACTCCATCCCCGGCTCCTCGCTCCGCTCGTGCCCGACCACCACGAGGGCCTTGTTCATGCCAAGGGCGTTGGCGTCCCGCACGTACTCCAGCGCCTCCCACTCGCGCGCCTCGCCCGCGACGACCACGTCCGCCCCGTGCCGACTCAGCGCGAGGACGTGGTAGCGGCCGTCCGCGGCGCCCACGAGCAGCGCGATCCGCCGGCAGAGCGCGTCCGGAGACCCGGCGACCCTCACCGATTCCACCCCGAGCCGTTCCTTGAGTGTGATCACGAGGTCGGAGAGCCGGGTCGGGGGGAGCTCGACGACGTATGGCACGTCGGGATCCGCGCGATCCTCCCAGCCCAGCGTCGAGAGCACCCCCGAGAGGATGGCGTCCGGCTGCCGCGCGTGGGCGTAGTCGTGGAACCGGAACACGGTGATGCGCTCGTCCTCGAGGAGCCGGCGCTTCGCGTCGTACACAGGATCGCCTTCCAGCCAGTCGGCGTCGTCTCGATGGTTGTAGTAGACGGGCTCGTGGGCGACGATGAGGTTCGCTCCGAGCTCGGCGGCCCTGCGCACGACCTCGACGGTCGCGAGGAAGGTGGTGACGATGCCGGTGAGCCCAGCGTCGGGGTCGCCGGACTTGATCGTGTCCACCGTGTTTTCGATGGGTCGGGCGCCCGCGGCCTCGATCAGGCGATCTATCGCTGCGCGGACGGTCAGCTGCTCGCTCACGGAGGTTCGTCCTTTCAGGTCTGCGAGCGCAGCTTAGCCGATTCCGGCCGCCCGCGCCAGGACCCTGCGTTCCCGAGCGCATCGGGCAGCGTTCGCCTCGCTCAGGATGACATGGGGGTAGGCGTTCGCACGGAACCCGTCACACCCGGACCATCTTCCGAGTGTGACGGCCTGGCGCTGTCTGGGAGGATCCGCGGGTCCGGCGGGGAGGGGGGCGCGGAGCTCCGCGCCCCCCTCCCCGGATCGGTGCGGCTAGTACTTCCTGGTGGAGTCGGCCACCGAGGCTATCCGGATGTCGGTGCCCACGGGCAGCCCGAGCGAGTTGGCCTGGGTCACGACGACGTGAAGCATCGTGACCTTCGCGCTCGCCCCCCACGTGCCCGAGGAGGTGCTGCGCTCGTACACCACCACGTAGCCTATGCCCGGCAGGGCCACCTTCAGGTTGGGCTTGACCGTGATGCGCTTTCCGGCGATCACGAGGTTGGTGAAGCTAGAGCCCCCTGTCGTGGCCGTGGCCGAGCCCTTGCCTGTGGCGGGGTTGTAGCTGTAGCTCGTATGCGCGACGGAGGTGACCGCATCGGCGCGCACGCGGCCGCCGAGCAGGCTGACGCTGGTGATCCTCGCCGTAGCTTGGGCCTCGCTCAGGCTCGAGGTGCGGTTCGAGTACGTCGTGGTCCTGGCGGCGTCTATGCTCGCCAGCCCTCCGGCCGTCACGTTCTGGGCGGTGTGGCTCCACGTCTTGCCGTTCGTGCCCACGCACGAGAAGTAGGTGGGCGCGAGCCTGCCTATCTTGTCCTGCAGCACCGACAGTCTCGAGTGCGCCTCGGCAGCGTAGGCGTACCCGGAGAAGATGGTGTTGGCGACGGTGCGCGCAAAGCTGCTCGAGGCGTGCCCGACGATGATCTGAGCGCCGACCGGCAGCCCGAGCGAGTTGGAGGTGTTGACGTACACGTGAACCATGTTGCGCACAATCGAGCCGGAGCTGACCCCGTCGCCTCGCCTCGTGGTCTCCTTGAGCACTGCGTAGCCTATGCCCGGCAGGTTGATCCTCGAGTTCACGCTCACCTTCGCAACTGGCTTACCGAGCACGGTGAGCCCTGTGAACCCGGAGCCCGAGTTGTTGCTGCTGATGCTCTTGGCGTTCGCGCTCGTGATCGCCACGGCCTTGATGCTGCTTGCTCTGATCCTGCCTCCGAGCAGCGAGACGCTCGTGAGGCTCGAGGTGTCCCGGACGTACGCGCTCGTGGAGGTGCGGGTGGTGTAGGTGGTGTTGGTAACGACGCCCGTCGTGAGCGCCTTGCCGGCTCTGAGGCTGTTCACCGAGGCCGAGTGGATCTTGCCTCCGGTGCCCGGGCACGGGCAGACGATGCGGGCGGCCTTGCCTATCTCGGTCGAGACCTGTCCTGCCTTCGCGTTCGCCCAGGCGCCATAGGCATCCCCACCGAAGATGCCCGGCAACGGGGTGGCGGCTCCGGCGGGCGTCGCGAGCGCCGGAAGCACGAACGACAGACACAGCAGCCAAACCAGAACCAGCCTGTATATGGACCTGTTCATCACTTCTCTCCCTCTTTACTGATTGACGCGTCAGCGCAAGGGGCCCCTAGAACAAGTCTATGGCCGGTGTCATTTCGACGGAGTGGGATTTTCGTACTATCTTTGGTTGATTAGATGCCGCTGTTCTCTATCGTCATTCGCAGGAATGCCAATGGTCGTTCGCATCCCGGCGCAGCAACGAGCGAGCGTGCCGCATGTCAGTACGAGCTCCGGCTCGCGCTCAGCTTGCGATGTCGCCCGCCCGTCGGGAGCCTGTCCACTCCAGCAGGCCGACGCTGAGCGGGGGCAGCACGAGAGCGATATGTCCACTCTCCCTGAGGTCGGCGGCTACGGGCTCGTCGGTGTTCAGGCAATAGGTCGCGGGCCCTTCGAAGCGCGCACAGTCCTCCAGATGCACTGCCCTCTCGGAGCCGGTCCAGTTGGCCAGCGCCAGGCCGACACGACCGTCGGGCGCACGCCAGAGAGCGTGCACCACGGCCGGATACGACACCAGCCGGCGATCGCACAGCCATTCCACCCGCTCGATCCCGACGACAGGATACGGGCGCAGCAGGCGGCCGAACACGAGGTAGTCGCGACCCTTCCCCCTCCTCAGGGCGATGGCCCGCCTCAGCAGCGTCAGCACCGCCGGCTGGTCGCCCTCCGGTGAGCTCCAGGGGGCCCACGGGTACCCCTCCCAGTTCATGAGTCGCCCGCCGGGACCCATGATCGCGGCCAGGATGTCTCCCATCACGAAGGAGTTGGCGGTCTTGATCTGCATCCAGTACGGATTGGGGGCGAGGGAGAAGGCCGCCTGGGTCAGTATGTACTCGTGGTACAGGTACTTGTAGAGCGGGACGTCGGTGCTGTCGACGGGGTGGGGGCGGATGTCGCAGATCGCAAAGTGCCCGCGAAAGTGGTCGTTCGGCGGCATCTCCGACGAGAACACCACATCCCTGCCGGAGCGCTCCGCTATCCCCTCCAGCCGGGCGAGCAGCTGCTCCATGGAATCGGTCATCCACTCGCCGGGAGCGGACGGGTGCCCGTGAGCGTCGGAGTAGCAGGGGAAGGCCGCCGCCCCGCAGTTCTGGTCCAGGAACTGTATCCAGTCGAGACCCAGGTCCACGAGGTGCTCCACGTACCCCGCCGCGAGGTCGCGCGTGCGCCCGGCCCCCACACAGCAAGGGAAGCTCGGGCGCCAGCCGCCGTCCCAGCCCTGCCGCCAGGCGGCCCCGTCGGGTAGCCTGCACACGGAGTCCTCGCCGCCCTCCCGCTCGAAGAACTCACGGCCGTCGTAACCGGTCCACTTGTGGCCCACGGCCCAGCTCGTGCCGTTGCAGTACGTACCCACGTGCCAGCCGCGAGCGCGAGCCGCGGACGTGAACGCCCTCAGGGAGTCGTCGCCTCCAGCCACGGGAAACGAGTCGGGGTAGACCCACGGCCCGGGGCGCTCCCAGGCCATGATGACCGGCACCAGCGGGGCATCCACGGCCTCCGACAGCCGGTCGAGCGCGGGCAGCGCTCGCTCGTACGGCTGGAACTCGCGGTTGGGCCGGGCGGGTCCCGCGTCCACCTCCCCCTGGATGCGCATCACAACGTGAAGTGGGGAGCCCAACAGCCATCGGGGCACATCGTCCCTCTCGCATAGCTTCGGCTCGGGGCCCCGGGCGGAGAGGTGCCAGTCGCGGTATATGTCGGCGGCGTCGTACCAGTCCCCCGAGAACGGCCCGATGGCCACCTCGTAGCCCAGGCTCCGCTCGCCGGGCTCGCTCCATCCCACCACGTGCGCCAGACCCAGCCTCAGCCCCTCGTCGTTGTGCACGGGCTTGACCATCTTGATGTGACCGTGCGGGTCGTGGCATCCGACGTAGATCCCCTGTCGCTCGTCGTAGTGCGCGAGGAACTGCGCGAAGGTGGCACCGGGATAGTGCGTGAAGTGGGCGACGTCGGCCACGAACTGCCACACGTCCGGGTAGTCCGGCTCGAACTGCTCCGGGCGCGGGTTCCGGTACAGCGCGCCGAGGTTGAAGGGCACGATCAGGTTCGTCGGGCCGTACCCTTCGTAGCGGTAGGGCACTATCACGATCGGGAACTGGACGTTGGCGACGACCGCGGGCGACCGATGCTCGAGCGTGAGGGACCAGTAGCTCAGGCCATCGCCGTGGGGACAGCGTATCGTCACGTGCGCCGCGGCGCCGAGGTCGCCGATGCCGTCGTACCGCAGATGTAGCCGTGTCTCGCCCTCGTGCTCGCTCCTGCCGATCTCGCAGCGCGCCGCCTGGCCGGAAGACGCCAGCCGAAACCGTCGCTGCTCGTCGAGGTAGTGGATCGTGAACAGCGGACGTGAGCCGTCGGTAGGCGCGATGAGCTCGTGGTCGGGGGCCCGTGCCGAGCGCAGCGACAGCAGAGCGCCCGTCGCGTCGTCCAGCCCCAGCGTGTAGGCGGGGGTCGCTACTTCCATGGTGAAGGCATCCTTTCTCGTTACCCGGTGCGCCCGATCCAGATCGGGTTCGTGAGGGCCACCATCGCGCCGTGGGGTCGGCGCACCTCCGCGCGCACGTACCGGGCATCCCCGGCCCGGACCCGGCAGCTCAGGCGGTCGTCCGGCCGGCTCACCGGCACCGAGTACACCTGCCCCCGGTCCGTGTGTAGAGAGGCGAGCGAGCCGGGGACGCCCTCGACCCTCAGCTCGATCCGAACGCTGTCGCCGGCCTCGGCCCCGAGGCGCTCTCCGATCTCCGCGACGCGCCCGTCCTCGCCGGCGGTGAGCTCGAGAGAGATCCAGGGCGAGCCCGCGATGTAGGCCCGACCGGACCTGATGCCCTCGACTACGCCCATCCGGGACAGGCTCGATGCGCGGACGACCGTCTGGGGCGCGCCCAGCACGTTGGCTCCGCCGCGACCGTGGACGTCGCTGCCGCCGAGCGCGACGAGCGCGCGACCCTCTCGGAGCTCTCGGTCCCAGAGGGACAGCGCGAGCTCGTCGTCCGGGGTCCACGGCCCGTTCCAGACCTCGATCGCGTCCACGTCGCGCAGGTCGAACTCCCACGCGCAGCCCTTGCAGGTCTGGTACGGGTGGTTGGCGCTCGCCACGGCGCCGAGCTCGTGTGTGCGCCGTATCACCGAGGGCAGCACGCCGTCCGCCGGACGGTAGCGGTACTCGGTCCAGTGTCCGGCCGGGACCCCGATGACGTTGAAGTGCCCGCTGCGGGTGGTCACCTCCTCGCCGTTTATGACGAGCAGCCGGCTCGAGGCGTATCTGCCCCACACGCCGTGGTTGGAGACGGTGTTGTGCTCGGTCGAGACAACGAAGTCGAGCGCCTGTGCCGCGGCGTCCTCCGCTATGGCCGCGGGCTCGTACGTCGCGTCTCCGGAGTGCACCGAGTGCACGTGCGTGTCCCCGCGGTACCAGCCGGGAGCGGGGTCGAGGCTTTCGGGGGCAGGGCTCAGCTCGTAAGCACCGCGGGACACGCCCGACTCCATCACGAGCGTCACGGTCCAGCTGGTCCCCTCCGCTGGAAGCCGGTACGGCCCCAGAGACACGTGCCACTCGCCCGGATATATTGGGCCGGGTACGTATCCCGGGGTGGCGCCGCCCGGCGATATCGAGAACTCGGAGCGGCCTCCTCCGGAGCTCCCGCGGAAGCCCAAGCCGCTCCCCAGGTCGTGGCCGTGCGTATCGAACACGGCGATATCGAGCGCCGCGGAGGGCCTGCCCGTGTAGTCGTAGCTGAAGCGGAGCTCCTCCACGCCCTCGGGCACGTCGAACGGCACGTAGACGAAATCGGGGCCGCCGGGGGCGATGTGCCCGGTCTTCCGGACCTTAGTCATCATCGTTCTCGACCCCGCTCACCGAAGCCCCGGTCTCGTGGAAGCCTTCCGGCTCCACGGCGGCCGTGGGACCGACCAGCTCCGATCATCAGCCCTTGACGCCCGTGATCACTACCCCCTGTACGAACCAGCGCTGGGCCAGGAAGAAGAGCAGGATGCACGGCATCAGGGCCATGCTCGCGGCGGCCATCGTGAGCGCGTAGTTGCTGCTCATCTCGCTGACGAAGCTGGCGACGCCCAGCGAGAGCGGGAACTTGTCCTGGGTCTGCAGGTAGATCAGAGGGCCGAGGAAGTCGTTCCAGTAGTAGAAGAAGGCGAAGATCGCGATGATTATCATGGCCGGCTTCGACAGCGGCAGGATGATGTTCCAGAACACCCTGAACGTGCTGCAGCCGTCTATCCGCGCTGCATCCTCCAGCTCCGGAGATATGGTCAGGAAGAACTGCCTGAGCAGGAACGTGTTCACCGGAGAGGCAAAGAACGCCGGCACCAGGATGGGCTTGTAAGTGTCCAGCCATCCCAGCAGATGAAACCCTATGTAGGAGGGTATCAGCGTGACCCATCCGGGGACCATCACGGTGCTGAGCATTACCAGGAAGAGGAAGTTCTTGCCCGGGAACCGCATGCGGGCGAAGGAGTATGCCGCGATCGAGCTGCCGGTCAGACTGCCGATCACCCCCACGCCGGTGATCAGCATGGTGTTGAGTATGTAGCGGAAGAACGGCACCTGCTCGAACACCTGCTCGTAGTTCCCCCAGATGAAGGGATGCGGGACCCACTGGATGGGGTAGACGAAGATCTGATCCTGAGGCTTCAGGCTCGTGGAGATCATCCAGGCGAACGGGATCAGGAAGAGTATCGAGGTGGCCGTCAGGAAGAGATAGGTGATGGTCAGCCGGAAGAATCTCTTCCACCACGCCGGGGTGCGACCCAGCGGGCGGACCTCCGTGCCTCGGGCCACCCCTTGGGTGCTGATGCCGATCTTCACGCCCTCGTCTCCTTCTCACCCGCGTAGTACACCCACGCCTTTCCCCAGCGGAAGACCACGAGCGTGAGCAGGAGGATTATCACGAAGAGCACCCAGGCCATCGCCGAGGCGTACCCGAGGCGCAGCGCCGAGAAGGCGGTGTTGTAGATGTTGAGCGCGTAGAAGTACGTCGCGTAGTTCGGGCCGCCCTGGGTGATGATGTACGCCTGTGTGAAGATCTGCAGGGTACCGATGATCCCCATCACCAGGTTGAAGAATATGGTGGGGGACATCATCGGGATGGTGATGTACCAGAGCCTGCGCCACCACCCGGCCCCGTCGACGAGCGCGCTGTCGTACAGCTCCGTGGGGATGCCCTGCAGCCCGGCCAGGTAGATGATGATGCTCCCGCCCACGCGCCACAGCTCCATTATCACTAGGGCGGGCAGCGCCCAGAACTCGCTCTGCAGCCAGTCGACGGGAGGTATGCCGAACAGCCCCAGCAGCCAGTTCAGGACGCCGTAGTCGCGGTTGAACACGAACCACCACAGGACGGCCACCGCCACCCCCGAGACGACGGAGGGCAGGTAGTAGAGCGTGCGGAAGATCCTGATGCCGGCGATGGACTGGTTCATTATCAGCGCCAGCGTGAAGCCGATGAGCAGGCTCAGCGGGAGATACATCGCGGCGAACAGGAAGGTCACCTTCAGCGACTGCCAGAACAGCGGATCAGAGGTGAAGAGGCTCGTGTAGTTCTCGAGGCCGATCCACTGAGGGGACTCCACGCCGTTCCAGTCCGTGAACCCCAGGTAGAGCGAGGCGCCCAGCGGACCGATCGTGAACGCCAGAAAGCCCACGATCCACGGGAGCAGCCAGACGTATCCCTCCACCGCCTCCCGCCTGGCAAGCCTGGAGCCTCTCGCCCCGGGCCTCATCACCTTCGAGCTCGCTGCCATACGTCAACAACCCCACCTGTTCGCCCCGACCTGCGAGGCGGATACCGTTCCAGCTGTATTGGGCCGATTGCGGGAACGGGCCTCCGTCGGGCAAGCCGAAGAGCTACGGAGGCCCGTCGCCCCGCGCGTCCGCCCGACGACGATCCGGGTCGGACAGGGCTCGCGCCCGCTACTTGAAGTAGCGCTGGGCCACCTTGTTCGTGTCCGACTCGATCAGGGCGAGCGCCTTGGCCGGCGACATGCTGCCGTTGAAGATCGCCGACACACGATTGCTCCAGATGGTACCGTACTCGTTGTAGAACACCGGGTAGGCGATCGGAAGCGCCTCCTTCATCTCGTCGGAGATGTAGTCTATGTGCTTGGGCGGCTGGTTGCCGCTCTTCGCCGCCTTGTCGAAGGCGGGCACGCAGGAGGTTCTCCCCGGCAGGCTCACCAGGTGGTCGGACACCATGGTGTTGATCCCCTCGGTGCTGCCCAGGTACTTCAGGAAGGTCCAGGACTCCTCCTTGTACTTCGTGAACGCGGACATGCCCCAGGCCCCGCCTGCCGTGGATATGCCACGGCTTCCGGTCTTGCCCTTGGGCATCATCACGCAGTCCCACTCGAAGCGCTTGCCGATCGCCGCGCGCATGTCCGGGATGGGCCAGGAGCCGTTGACGTTCATCGCGATCAGGCCCGCGGCGAACGGGTCGACGCCCTGCGGCGTCTGGCCGGACTTGGGGGCGATGCCCTTCTCCAGCAGTCCGTACAGGAACTCGAAGGTCGCCACGTTCTCGGGCGAGTTTATGACGCTCCTTCGGAGGTCGTCGGAGAAGACCTTGCCGCCGTTAGAGGCCAGCACTCCCCGCATGAACCAGTCGTACGTCGGGAAGATGACACCCCACTGGACCTGCTTGCTCCCGTTCTTCTTGATGAACTTCGCGCCGATGCTCGCCAGATCGTCCCAGGTCCAGTCGTTGGCAGGCTCCGGCACGCCCGTCTTCCTGAACAGGTCCTTGTTGTAGTAGACCACGAAGTTGGAGATGTTGTACGGCATGGCGTACAGCTGCCCCTTGTACGTGGTCTGCGACCTCAGTGCGGGCCAGATGTCGCTGGGGTTGACCTCCTTCGCGTCTCGCTCGACGTAGGGCTGCAGCGACTCCTGCCAGCCCTTCGCCGCGTTGGAGGCGACGTCGAAGGAGCGGGTGTACCACACGTCCGGCAGGTTCCTGGCGACCGCGGCCGTGTTTATCTTCGTGTAGAAGCGGGTGGTGTCCGCGATGTTGAGCAGCTTGACGCTGATCTTCGGATACTTCTTCCCGAAGTCGTTGACGGCCTGCTGGATGAACTTCGCCTCCGCGGCGCTGTGGTTGATTATGAACTGGAGGGTTGCCGGCTGGATCGCGGCCTTCGGAGCGGTCGGCACGGTCGTGAGGGGTATCGCTCCCTGCGTCGGCGCCGTTCCGGCCGTCGCGCTCGCCGCCGCCGTCGCGCCTGTGGGCGCACCGGCCGTGGGGGTCGCAGCCGTCGTGCCCACCTGAGTGCTGGAGGCGCCACCGGTCTTGGTGGTGGGGGCACCCGACGGTCCCTTCGTGCCCCTGCCGGCCGTGCCCCCACCACCAAGACCGGTG
>CADDYR010000146.1 GCA_902810765.1 Chloroflexota bacterium | reverse complement strand
GCTCGGAGGGGTGTGGGTGGGAGTGTCTTTCTGGTACGCCTTCGCCGCCGCCCGCTACGCGCCGGAGCGCATGGTCCACGCCCTCAGCGCGAGCTTCCGGAACTACTCCACCGACCCCAGGCGCAACAACACCGTACCCGGGCAGTTCTCCGAATGGCTGCACGGCGAGACCCTCGTGAACCAGGGGATGATGCTCTCCCCGTGGTATCCTCCCCGCTACCTCTGGACGGCGATCGAGGGAGTCGGCGGGCTGGACCTGCAGGGCTCGGAGGTCCGGCTGTGCCCGCTCATGGCCCCGGACTGGAAGTGGCTCGCGGTACACAACGTGCCGCTCAGGGGACGGTGGCTGTCCTGGCTGTGCGTGCGCACGCCGGAGGTGCGGGTGTACACGAACTTCCAGTTCCGGGACTCCTCCTCGTACCTGTTCTATCCGGAGGACGTCACCTCGAGGGTGAGGGCGACGGGCAACGAGGTGTGTGCGCTCGGGCTCGCACACGACTCCAGCCTTGTGCTGTTCGCGGGCAACACGGGGGATCGTACAGTCACGAGCTCCGTGCGCTACGAGGGGGAGCTGTCGGGCACGTACAGGCTCAAGGTGTTCGACAGCCTGCACAGCCAGTGGCGGGAGAGGGACAGGGTGGAGGCGGACGAGCTGAGGCGCGGGCTCGTGCTGGAGATAGAGAACAAGGGGTTCTGCCTGCTCGACCTCAGGCAGGAATCGTGACGGGAGGTGAAGGAGATCATGGAGCTGCCGAGGACGACCGAGCTCCCCAGGCTGGCGAAGGTGAGGCAGCTGTTCCCCCACGACAGCATCGCGGACGTCGAGGGCGCGGTGCGGGATGGGCTGCGCGGCGCGTACCTGGGGGAGCTGATATCGAGGGGCCAGCGCGTGGGCATCGCGGTGGGCAGCAGGGGCGCGGGCGGCACGAGGGAGGCGGCGAGGGCCATCGCCTCGGAGGTGAGGGCAGTGGGGGCCGAGCCCTTCATCATCCCGGCGATGGGCAGTCACGGCGGTGCCACGCCGGAGGGTCAGACCGGGATCCTCAGGTGCTTCGGCGTCACCGAGGAGGAGGTGGGCGCGCCGATAGACGCCCGGATGGAGACGGTCGTGCTCGCGACCGCGCCGAACGGCTACGAGGCGCACTACGCGGTGTCCGCGCACGAGGCCGACGCGGTGATCGTGCTCGCGCGCGTGGCCCCTCATCCGAGCCTCAAGGTGGGCGAGCGGAGCGAGGGCGTGGCGAGCGGGCTGCTGAAGATGGTGATGATCGGGCTCGGCAAGCAGCCGGGGGCGCAGTCGGCGCACCACCACGGCCTCGCGGAGTGCGTGCTGCAGGTGCCGGACCTTCAGCTCAGGCTGGCGAACATAGTGCTCGGCGTCTCTGTGGTGGAGAACGCCTACCGCGAGCCGCACAGGATCGAGGTCGTCAGACCGGAGGAGTTCAAGGAGTCGGACCAGCGCCAGCTTCGGCTCGCGAAGGCGCTGCTGGGGCAGATACCGTTCGACGAGCTGGACGTGCTGGTGGTGGACCAAATGGGGAAGGACGTGTCGGGCTCCGGGCTGGACCCGAACGTGATCGGGTTCTGGCGGTTCGAGGGCGGCCCCAGAGTGCCGTACTACCGGCGGATCGTCAGCCTGGACCTCACGGAGGGGAGCGGCGGCAACGCAACGGGAGTCGGGCTGAACGACTTCGTGACCCGCAGGCTCGTCGAGAAGATGAGCCAGCACGCCACCTGGATGAACATCCTGACCGCGGCGAACAGGGACTGGACGACGATCGAGGGCTACGTGCCGATGATTGCCGAGACCGACCGCGAGGCGATCCAGATGGCGCTTGGCTCGGTGATGCCGTGCGATCAGCCGAGGATCTGCCACGTGCACGACACGAGCCGACTGAGCGAGATGATGGTGTCGGAGGCGCTGCTGCCGCTCGCCGAGCAGCTGCCGTCCCTCGAGGTCACGAGCGAGCCCCAGCCCTACCGCTTCGATCCGTCCGACAACCTGGTCTGGCTATAGCGCACGAGCACATAGAGGAGGTGCCGGCTGTCATCCTGAGCGGCCCGCGCCCGCTCCCAGCGAGGTGTCGCGCGCTAGCTCTCCCTGGTGTACTCTGTGTACTCTTCGGCGGACATGAGGCTGTCGAGCTCCGAGAGATCGGAGGGCCTCACCTTGATCATCCAGCCCTCGCCATACGGATCGGAGTTGACGAGCGCGGGGTCGTCGGCCACCGCGCCGTTGACCTCCACGACTTCTCCGGAGATCGGGCTGAACAGGTCCGAGGCCGTCTTCACGGAATCTATGCTGCCGAAAGGCTGGTTCTGGGTGACGCTCGCCCCCTGCTCCGGCAGCTCGACGTACACGACGTCCCCGAGCTGCTCCTGGGCGAAGTCGGTGATGCCGACCACCGCCAGGTCCCCCTCGACGCGCACCCACTCGTGCTCCCGGGTGTACCGGCAGTCCTCCGGGTTCATCCTCCCTCGCTCCTCTCTCGCTTGTAGAAGGGTGTCTTGACGACCACCGCCCTCACGGGCCTGTCGCGGATCATTATCTCGATCTCGGTGCCCGGTTTCGAGTACCGCGTCGGCACGTAGCCCAGCCCAATCGCCTTGCCGAGCGTCGGGGAGTGAGTGCCGCTCGTGACGAACCCCACCTGCTCCCCGTGCTTGTAGATCGGCTGGTCGGCCCTCGGCACGCCGCGCTCGACGAGCTCGAAGCCCACGAGCCTGCGGGCCGGACCGAGCTTCTTCTCGCGCTCGAGCGCCTCGCGCCCGACGAAGTCGCCCTTCTCGAGCTTCACCGCGAACCCCAAGCCGGCCTCGAGCGGGTTCGTCTGGTCGCTGATCTCGTGGCCGTACAGCGGCATCCTGGCCTCGAGCCTCAGCGTGTCGCGCGCGCCCAGCCCCACGGGCATCAGCCCCTTCGGCCTCCCGGCCTCGAGTATACAGTCCCACACCCGCTCCGCTTGCCCGGCGGGGAAGAACACCTCGAAGCCGTCCTCGCCCGTGTAGCCCGTGCGGGCTATGAGGGCCGGCACGCCGCACACGCTGCCCTCCGTGATGTGGTAGTAGCGCAGAGCGGAGAGATCGGCGTCTGTCAGCGGCGACAGGATCTCCTGCGAGAGCGGCCCCTGGACCGCCAGGAGCGCCGTCTCCGCGGAGGCGTTGCTGAGCTCCACGCCGGGAAAGCCGAGCCTCTGCTGGTCGAGCCACTCGTAGTCCTTGCGGATGTTCCCGGCGTTGACGACTAGCAGATACCTGTCCGGCAGGCGGTACAGGATCGCGTCGTCGCATACGGTGCCGTCGGTGTACGTGATGAGGGTGTACTGCGCCTGCCCCACCTCGAGCGCCCTCACGTCGTTCGTGAGCGCGTGGTTGAGGAACTCCTCCGCCCGCTCGCCCCGGACCTCGAGCTCGCCCATGTGCGAGAGGTCGAACAGCCCCAACTTCGAGCGCACGTTGCGGTGCTCCTCGATCAGGCTGGTGTACTGCACCGGCATCTCCCAGCCGGCGAAGGGCACCATCCTTGCGCCCAGCCTGCGGTGGGTCTCGTAGAGCGGGGTTCTCTCCAGCCGCGATTCCACTACTCTCTCCCTGCTTCGGCGTATACGGCGCGTATTCTAGAGTCGAGCGCCGAGCCCTGTCAATCGGCCCAACCTCGGGAAACGGTCGTGGGAGTGATAGAATCGGCAGATGAAGCTGGATCGAAGCGGCGATCGCGGGTCACGGCTCGCCTTCTGCGCGGCGGGGGGAGAGGTCTCGAAGCCCGAGCTGTTCGCTCCGCTCGCGCTCGCCGCCGACCTCGTCATCGCGGCGGACTCGGGCTGCGACCACCTGCTGCGTATGGGAGTAACTCCCCGGCTCCTCGTGGGCGACCTCGACTCGGTCTCGCCCGAGGCGCTCTCGACAGCCCGGGAGCGCGGCGTGCGGGTCGTGGCCTACCCGGCAGAGAAGGACCTCACCGACGCGGAGATAGTGCTCCAGAAGGCGCAGGAGATGGGAGCCGCGACGACGGTCCTGATCGGCGCGTTCGGCGGCCGAGTGGACCACACGCTCGCAAACCTCCTACTCCTCGCCTCCCCGGCCTTTCGCCGGACGGACTTACGGCTCCTGGACGAGCTGCAGGAGGCCCGACTCGTGAGGGGCGAGGTGCGCCTGCTCACGCGACCGGGGGAGGTGATCTCCCTGATCCCGGTCGGCGGCACGGCGCACGGGGTCACGACTCACGGGCTGCACTACCCTCTGCGCGATGCGGCTCTCGAGACCGGTCCCGCGCTCGGGGTGAGCAACGTGGCGACGGGCGAGGAGGCACGAGTCGAGGTCGTCTCGGGGTCGGTCATCATCACGCGCATCTTCTCCGGAGGCTTCGACGCCCGACGCTACCTCGTGGAGCTCGGATGCACCGAGGGGTGACCCCGCCTCGAGAACACCCTGCCATACCGACTCATACGGACTCCGGGTAAGCACTTACCCATTGTCGTCCTGACACCTCTGAAAGGCTTTGTCTAGCACGACCCGTGATGACTCTTCGGCCTCAGAATGGCAGGCTCATCACCCGGGCTGCTGGCCGTACTGTTCATCGGTGACGTGCTCGCCCCAGCTCGCGCTGTTGCCCTCGTCGTCAACGTCGAGCATCGCGAGGTGGGTCATGAAGCGGTCGGGGGCGGCTCCGTGCCAGTGCTCCTCGCCGGGCTCGAAGAACACGCGGTCACCGGGGCGGACGACCTCGATCGGCCCGCCGCGACGCTGCACGAGGCCGATGCCCTCGGTGACGTAGATCGTCTGGCCGTTGGGGTGGGTGTGCCACGCCGTCCGGGCGCCCGGCGTGAAGTGGACGCTGCTCGCCGACAGGCGCGAGCCATTCGACGGCGTCGCGACGGTGTCGACGTACACCGCTCCGGTGAACCAGTTGCTCGGGCCTGGCGTCGTCTCGAGAGTGTTCCTGGTGATCCGCATGTCGTTCTCCTTGGGCTGTTGTGGCGCGCTCCGAGCGTGAGGAGCGTTGTCGTTCATTCATTTGACGGCTGTCATGTTATACGGTTTCCGAGTGAACACCGATACATTGTTATCCAGGCGTTGCTGACGTCTGTCATCCTGAGCCCTTCGCGGAGTTCATCCTGAGCGCAGCGAAGGACCCGAGAGCCTGCCCTGAGCGGGAGCGAAGGGGTAAACTCCGCGAAGGATCTGGAGGGAGGACGCGGCAAAGCCTCCCGGACAGATTCTTCGGCCCTTCGGGCCTCAGAATGACAGTCAGTAGAGGGGGCCTCGGAATGACAGACTCATTACCCGGAATCGGTATTACTGGTGACCGACGACGGGATGCGGCGCGTACGGCTCCTCCAGGTAGGCGACCTCTTCCCGGGTTAGTCTCACGGACAGAGCGCCGACGGCATCTTCCAGGTGCGTGGTCCTCGTTGCCCCGATGATGGGAGCCGTCACCGGCTCCTTATGCAACAGCCAGGCCAGGGCGATATGGACGCGCCGTGCCCCGTGCTTGTCCGCGATTTCCGCGACCCGCTCCACGACCTGTCGATCGGTTTCGGCTGTCGCATCGTACTTGCTTTTCGCGATCTGATCGGTCTGGGCACGAAGCGTGCTTTCTGGCGACCAGTTGCGCGTCAATCTCCCGAATGCGAGCGGACTATACGGGATCACCCCGATCTTCTCCTCGCGGCAGAGCGGCAGCATCTCCCGCTCCTCTTCGCGATATAGATGAGGTTCAGGTGATCCTGCATCGAGGTGAAGCGGGTCCAGCCGTGTTCGTCGGCGACGTGCAGCGCCTTCTGGAACTGCCACGCCCACATGGCGGAGGCTCCGATGTAGCGGGCCTTGCCGGCCCTCACCACGTCATTGAGAGCTTCCATCGTCTCCTCGATTGGAGTCTCGTAATCCCAGCGATGGATCTGGTAGAGGTCCACGTAATCCGTCCCAAGCCGCTGCAGGCTATGGTCGATCTCGCTCAGGATCGCCTTGCGCGATAGCCCGGCGCCGTTCGGTCCCTCGTGCATTCTGCCGTGCACCTTGGTGGCGATGACGACCTCGTCCCGATTCGCGAAATCCTTGAGCGCGCGCCCGAGGATCTCCTCGCTCCTGCCGATGGAGTAGACGTTGGCGGTATCGAAGAAGTTGATGCCGAGATCGAGGGCTTTCCTGATGATCGGTCTACTGTCTTCCTCGTCGAGCACCCATTTGTGAACCCAACGCTCCGGGTCCCCGAATCCCATGCAACCGAGGCAGATGCGCGACACATCCATTCCGGTGTTTCCCAGCTTCGTGTATTCCATAAGCCATCCTCCTCTTCCATCACCCGCGTTCAAACCGTTCGGGTATTGAACTAAGCGCTTGTCGAGCCCGGCACGAGCCTGAGCGTCGTCTCGCGTGCTTCCGGGCTGAGCATGGGCGGGACGTAGCTGGACGACCGGCGGTACTTGGTGCGATAGGCGGCATCTATCTCGTCGTTGATGCCGGGGTCTGTTTCCTCCACGAAGGTCACGTCCTTCTCGACGCCGCCGGCCCCGATGCGCCCTTCGTGGCTCGCCTGAGCGGCACGGTACCAGGCGCCGCCGCGCCCCCGCCACGAGCGGACGTACAGGTCGTCGCCTACCCGGACGACCCAGATCGTGACCGGGTTGCGCAGGCTGCCGTCACGTCTCGCCGGCGCGATCTGCAGCTCCTGGGCTTCCCCGATCCTCGTAAGCTCGTCGTTTGTCCATGCGGTCATTGGTGTGTCTCCTTCATTTCATTCCGAGAGAACGGCAATAACGCGGATCTCTACCCGCATCTTCGGGTCTCCGAGCGCGGCGACTCCCAGGCAGGTCCAGACGGGGGCGTGGTCGGGCATGTAATGGCGGAACCTCTCGGTCATGGCCTGGTTGACCTCCTCTTGGTGCCCATCGAGCCCCACGTGGTAGGAGCTCACGTGGGTCACGTGCTCCCAGCCCGCACCGGCGACAGCCAGGGTCCGCTCGATATTGCGGAACGCCTGGGTGATCTCATCCGTGAGCGACTCGGGGAACTCCCAGTCATCATTCCAGCCGCCCTGGCCCGAGGTCTCCAGTCGGTTGCCGATCCTGACCGCCCGGGAATAGTGGTACAGTCTCGCTTGGCGCTCACCGTAGCCGGGGGTGACGAAGAATTCAGGCTTGTTCATACTGGTCTTTACCTCCCCGCGATGACTGGCATCATCGCGACGACGATCTGGTGTCCGACATGGGGTCGCCGTCAGCCGAAAACTCGATCACGATCGGAAGGGCGGTGCGGCCCCACTCGTCGAGGTTGTCGCCCTCCCGGTACTTGCCGACCAGCAGCTCGCGTGCACGTTGATCCTCGACGGTACCTGGCTGGAGGACACGGGCCGTGCCGGCGTGCATCTCGCCGCCCAGCTCGACCGTGACGTGCGGGTTCGCCTGGAGGTTGCGCACCCAGTCGGACCGCTCGCGGCCGCCCGAAAGCAGGTACACACGCCCATCCTGCGCGGCGAACCAGATCTCGATACGATGGGGCCGGCCAGTCCGACGCCCGATCGTGGTCAGGTACGCATACGGTTCGCTGGCCCATCGCGCCAGCCACTCCTGCTCACCTGGCGTTGCTTTGGTCAACCTTCGAATCCCCTGGTGTTCGGCTCTGCATCGCGATCGCCTTGGCCACGCGCACGGGGCCCTACGCTCTTCCCGGAAGCAGCAATGCCTTGATGGCGCGGCGCTCGTCCATCGCGCGGTAGCCCTCCGCCACCCGGTCCAGCGGCAGGGTCAGGTCGAAGACCTTGCCTGGGTTGATCTCCCGGTTCCAGATCAGCTGGATCAGCTCGGGCAGGAAGCGGCGTACCGGGGCCGGGCCGCCGTGAAGGTGGACCTCCGCGAAGAACAGCTCCTCGCCGGGCAGCTGCAGGTCGTGGAAGACCCCGACGTAGCCCACGTGACCACCGGGCCGGGTGGAGCGGATCGCCTGCATCATGGACTCTTGCGTGCCAACGGCCTCGATGACCGAGTGCGCGCCGAGCCCGTCGGTGAGCTCCTTGATCTTCGCGACACCTTCGTCGCCGCGCTCGGTGACGATATCGGTCGCGCCGTACTCGCGGGCGAGCTTCTGACGTGACTCGTGCCGGCTCATCGCGATGATCCGCTCGGCTCCCAGCTGCCTGGCCGCGAGCACCGCGCACAGGCCGACCGCGCCGTCACCGACGACCGCGACGGTCTTGCCGGGACCCGCCTCGGCGGCGACGGCGCCGAACCAGCCGGTGCCGAGCACGTCGGAGGCCGCGAGCAGGCTCGGGATCAGGTCGTCATCCGGTATGTCCGGGGTCGGCACCAGAGTGCCGTCGGCGAGCGGGATGCGCGCGAACTGCGCCTGGGTGCCGATGTTGCCCATCAGCACGGCGTGCACGCAGCGGGACTGGTAGCCCGCCTGGCAGATCTCGCAGGTGTTGTCGGAGGCGAAGAACGAGCCGACGACGAACTGGCCGGGCTTGATGTTCTTCACCTCGCTGCCCACCTCCTCCACGATGCCGACGTACTCGTGGCCCATCGGGGTCGGCCCGGTGATGGGCTCGATGCCGCGGTAGGGCCACAGGTCCGACCCGCACACGCATGTGGCCGGCATTCGGATGATGGCATCGGTCGGCTCGATGATCGTCGGGTCGGGACGCTCCTCATAGCGCACGTCGTACGGGCCGTAAAGCAAAGCTCCTCGCATGATTTATCTCCTTCCAACTATCAAATACTTCGCCGCACCGCCCAGCGTGATCGCCACGCCCGTCCCGTGCATCGCATCAGCGGCGCGGTGGGTGACGAACATCGCTACACCGTCTGGCCGCCGTCGACCACCATCGCTGCTCCGACGACGAAGGAAGCCGCGTCCGAACACAGCCACAGCACAGCTGCGGCAATCTCCTCCGGCTTGCCGGCCCTGCCGATTGGCTCCGCCGCGGCCGCACTCGCAAGCTCCCTCCCCCTCCCCTCAGGGGTGCCCCCGCCGAAGCGATCCATCATCGGCGTGTCGATGATCCCCGGGCACACGGCATTGATGCGGATGTTCTGTGGGGCGTAGTCGAGGGCCGCAGCCTTGGAGAGACCGACGACGCCGTATTTCGCGGCGCAATACGCGGCTTGACCTGCAATGCCCTTGACCCCGGCACCCGAGGATGTGTTCACGATCGCGCCGCCTCCCTGCTTGAGCATCAGCGGGATCTCGTACTTCATGCACAGGAATACGCCGCGGAGGTTGATCGCGATGATCCGGTCCCATTCCTCCTCGATGACATCGGCCGTCGCCTTGATCGCCTGTTCGACGCCGGCGTTGTTGAAGGCAAAGTCCAGCCGCCCGAAGGTTTCGATGGTCTTGTCCAGAGCCGCCTTAACGTCCTCGGCGCGCGTCACGTCGCACCTGATTGCGAGCGCCCGTCCGCCGTCCGCTTCGATCATGCACGCCGTTTCCTGATTGCCCTGTTCCGAAACGTCGGCGACCACCACGCTGGCACCCTCACGCGCGAACGCCAACGCCGTCGTGCGGCCGATGCCGCTCCCGGCTCCGGTGACAAAAGCCACTTTGCCTGTGAAGTCCCCGTTCTCATTCGTGGCCATTTTCTACTCCTTGCGCGGTGTACATCCTTTGTCGTTACATGGCGCTCGCCACTGTATCGGGGCGAACGCCGAGCTAGGTGCGCGGAATACCTGCCTGGCGACGGCTTGGCTGAGCGCTCGCGGGAGAGCAGCACGATGAGCGCGCCCAGCAGCGAGAACCCGGCCGTGACCAGCACCGCGGCGTTCCATCCGGACACCACTCCGGCCGCTCCTGAGGCGCCGCCCGCATGTGTGACGAGCACCGCAACGATGGTGATCCCGATAGCGGACCCGACGTAGCGGGCCGTGTTGTTGGCACCGCTGCCCATCGCGGCGAGGTCGGCCGGCACGCTGGCCACCGCTTGGCGGCCTAGGGCCGCGTTGAGCGCCCCGTTCGCGGCACCGGCCATCAGCAGCCCGGGCAGCAGGCGTCCGATGGAGCTTGTCGGCGTGAGGCCAACCA
>CADDYR010000145.1 GCA_902810765.1 Chloroflexota bacterium | reverse complement strand
GGGACGAGGGGGGCAGGACCTTCGGACAGACGGTTGCCAACGGCTTGGGGCCGGCTCTGGGCTCCGTCGCCTACGATCTGAGCCGTGACGTCCGGGCGCTCGCGTTCGCGGGCGGGGCGATAGCCGCCGCGACGGCGGACACCTGGGCGACGGAGGTCGGCACCAGGTACGGCGGGCGTCCCAGGCTGATCACGACGTGGCGGAGAGTTGCTCCGGGCGAGAACGGCGGCGTGACCCCCGTCGGCCTCCTGGCGTCCGCGGCCGGAAGCGCCCTCGTCTCCGGCGTGTACGGCCTGCTGCTTCCGCTCGAAGGGCGGGGCGCCGTGGCGGTCGCCTGCGGGGTCGGGGGCGTCGTCGGGTCCACCTTCGACAGCGTGCTCGGAGCCACGCTGGAGGCGGGAGAGGGAGTGGGGATTCCCTGGCTGCGAAACAACGAGGTCAACATGCTCACTACAATGGTTGGAGGACTGACGGCGACGGCGCTGGTCCGCCGGATGCGCGGCCCGGGCTCCGGTTGTGTGCGCTCCGGCCCCTCCATATAATTGCCGGAGACAGCACGCGTCGCCACCACAACGTCGTAACGTGGAGGCTGTATGGCCGGTGTCGGCGACCCCCTGCGGGAGGCCAGGCTCTCCCGGGGGCTGACCCACGAGTACATCTCTCAGATCATCAAGATCCGACCGGAGTTCCTCGAGGCGCTGGAGGAGGAGAACTATTCGGCGATTCCGGGCAGCTTCTACGCGAAGACCTTCCTGAGGCGCTACGCGGACTTCCTCGGGCTCGACTCGGACGGCCTGGTCGAGCGGTTCGTGGAGCAGGAACGGGCGAGCGCGGAGCAGGCGACTCAGGCGGTCGCCCTCGGCCAGGCGGCCGCGACGAGGCGGGCGATCCCCCGACTGAACTACGGGGTCGTGGGCGGGGTCGCGATCCTGCTCATAGCCCTGGCCGTGATCGTGTACGAGGCCGTGGCCTCCCCCCACGGCGCGGGCGGTGGCCTCGCGGGCGCGATCACGCCGACCGTGAGCCGCGCAGCGTTCGCTGGGGTTGCGACGCCTACCTCCGCTCCCCAGATCGCGCTCGCCACGCCCACCCCGACGAAGGCGGCTCACCGGGCGCCGACAGCCCGCGTGAAGAGCCCCAAGCCGACTCCTGCGCGCAAGCCGCGCCCGACCAGGACGCCGACCCCGACGCCTACGAACACCCCGAGGCCGACGAAGACCCCGACGCCAACGCCCACGGCGACTCCCACCACGACCCCTACGCCCACGCCGACTCCCAGGACGACGGGCGCGGTCGTGGCGCGGATACGGACGACGAGTCCGGCGTCCGTCACGGTGAGGGCGGACGGCAGGGTGGTGTTCAGCGGGACCATCCGTCCCGGAGAGGTGAGGACGTTCGGCGCGGATCGGCTGCTGTACGTGTACTCGAGCTCCGCGCCGCACGTGCTGGTGTCGGTCAACGGCTGCGTCGAGCGCACGCTCGACTCGTACGCCTGTCCAGGATGCCCCATCGCCTACTATAATTTCCCGAGCGACTACCAGAGCTGCCGAAGGTAGTCGCGTCTGGAGGGCTAACGGATGAGCGCACGAACCCTCTCTAGGACGACGGGTAGGTTGCGTTGAACCTGGCGAACGGTCTCAGCCTGCTCCGGCTGGTGCTCACGCCGGTGCTCCTGGCGCTACTGCTGTGGGACCCGTCGGCCGGAGCCATCGCGGCCGCGGTGGTGTTCTTCGCGGCGGCGGTATCGGACGTGCTCGACGGATACTTCGCCCGGCGCCGCGACGCGGTGAGCAAGCTCGGGGTGTTCATCGACCTCGTGGCGGACAAGATCCTCACGACGTGCGTGCTAGTCGCGCTCGTGGAGCTGAGGGTCATCCACTCGTGGCCCGTCATCGTGATCCTGATCCGCGAGTTCGCGATCACGGGGCTGCGCACCTTCGCGGCGGCGGAGGGGGTCGTCATACCCGCCGCCGCGTGGGGCAAGCAGAAGACGGCGGTGACGAACCTAGCGATCTTCTGGCTGATCCTCCTGACCGACTACAGCTACGGCGGCGTGCTGTCCCGCGTGCCCGGCGCGGGCCCCGTCCTGGGACTCGGTCCGTGGGTGTTGTACCTCGGGGTGCTGCTCACGGTGAGCAGCGGCGTCCGATACCTCTACTCGGCGCGCGGGCTGCTCGAGCGTATGGTGAGGTAGCGGGCCTGGCGGGAGCAGGCTCGCGTGCCCTAGAATCGCTCGGAGCACATACTGGAGGTGGTGGCGCTCGATGGTAGCTGAGTGGATCGGAACCTTGCTGCTGCTGGCGGTGCTGTTCCTGGTGGTGCCGGCGCTGTTCATGATCGTGATCACGATCCAGTTCCGGTTCATAGAGCACACCGCGCCACCGCGTCCCCGAGGGCTTCCGGGCCCCGAGGAGGAGGCCGGGTAGGTCAGGCCCGGCGGCCGAGCACTCCCTCCAGCAGAGGGAACTCGGTCTCGAACTCCCGGCGCCGCCGCTCGACGTTGATCGGGTTCCGGCGAAAGCTGTCGCCCGGCACGAGCGCGTTGAGGTAGTCCACCTTGCGGTTAATCTCGGCCCAGCGGTCCTCGAGCGCGGCGAGCGTCCGGTTGCGCGCGGAGTCGAGCTCGCCGACCCGCTCGGAGAAGTGGAGGACTGTAGCGCGGGTCACGTTCGACATCTGGTCACGACGGTGCCGCCTGTACGTCTCCCACACGCGGTCCGCCGCGGCCAGGTCATCGTCTATCTCGCGCATCAGGTCCATCCACGGCGGGCACATGCCGGCGTTCTTCAGTATCTTGTGGGCCAGGCGCATCTCGGGGTCCTCGTAGGGGTTCTCCTCGATCTTCTGCGGCCTGCCCTCGCCCCTGAGCCCCCTGAACGCTCCGGACTCCTGGAGCTGGCGGATGCGCCTCTCGACTACCTCCAGGAACCTCACTTCCTGCGCCTCCTGGGGTCCTGCCACAGCGAGGGTGGCACCTCGAGGTAGGGGTTCGGGGCCTTTCCCGCGACCAGGCGCGAGGCGATCTCCTCGTGGAGCGTCTGCACGGCCAGGCGCTGGCCCTCCCACAGGAAGCGGTGGATGGCCGTCTCGTGGGTGACCCACTCCCAGCTCACGTGCTCGGGCGTCAGGCGCACCTCCGCCTCGGAGGGGATGAGCATTCCGATGGACGGCGACAGGTAGATGGCGTCCTCCTCCGGCGCGTAGAAGCTGTTGATGTAGTCTATCGTCCAGACGCTTATGGGAACGAGCCCCGTCTTCGCCTCCAGCTCCCGGACCGCCGCCCTGATCGCGGTCTCCTTCTTCTGGATCCTGCCGTGTATCGCCTGCCAGGTGTTGCCGAGGGTGAGTCCCGGGGTGCGAAGCAGTGTGAGGAACCTGGCGCGGCCGCCGTCCACGGAGAAGGGGTACACGTCTATGACGCTGCTGCTGATTATCTCGGGCATGTTGCTCCTGATCCCATCCCGCTCTGCTTAAGCCTATCAGAGGGCTCGAAAGACAGGCAACATCAGAGGCGGGCGCGACATTCTACACGCAGGGAGAGGGCGCGGACAAGCGCTTCGGCGTTACCGATTGGTAACGGCACACCCGTGTGATAAACTGGGCAGTTGTCGGGCCGTGCGGCCCGCACATTCCCTCCAAGCGCGGAAGCCCCGCCTCCCGCGCGCCGATCCGGAGGTCGTGAGGAGCATCCTGAAGAGTGTACCGACGACGTGGTTATCGGCCGACCGCCGTGCTCGCCGTCTTCGTGGCCGTGTTCGCTCTGGTGGTCGTCCTGGGCAGGTGCGGCCCGAGGGTCGCTCAGGACGGCGACCCTGCCCCCACCGCGGACGTCTCCCGGAATGCCGCGAGGGCGGTCGCCGGGGGACACGCGGCCGCGCGCCCAACCACGTCCCCCTCGTCCGGCGACGCTACCTCGGTTCCGCTTGTGACAGTCACGCGCGAGCCGCGGCCTGCTAGGGCCGCGAGCCAGACTCTGGAGACACAGGCGACGCGCGCGCCGAGGCACGAACTCACGCCCACTCCGAAGCCCAGGGCGAAGCGCCCGCATCCCCATCCGACCAGGACTCCGACGCCAGCGCCCAGGTACTACACGGTCGTGCAGGGCGACACGCTCTGGGGGATCAGTCAGAGGTTTGGGACGACCGTGCAGGCGCTCACCCGGGCCAACGGGATCTCGGCGAGCGAGCCGCTCCGGATCGGGCAGAAGCTGCGCATCCCCCGCACCGAGAGCCGGAACGAGGAGCGGGGCGGCGGCCCCACGGGGCTTCGGCTTCCGCCGGTCAGCAACAGCGTGCCGGGGCCGGTGGTCAGGCCCCTGCGGGCCCTGGCTCCGGACCTGGTCTCGTACCTCGGGTTCCGGCGGGGCGAGTCGGCCGTCGCGGTGTACGTGCCCGCCACGAACACGATGTACTCCTGGAACTCGAACGTGCGGTTCTATACCGCGAGCACGGTGAAGGTGCCCATAATGGTGACGCTGCTCTCGGAGAGGTACGAGGCGGACCCCGGTGCCACGAGCCCGGGGAGCGGCCTGCTCTCGCCGATGATCACCGCCAGCGACAACGACGCGGCGACCGCACTGTTCGAGCAGGTGGGCGGCGCGAGCGCGGTGCAGGCGGAGCTGGAGAGGCGCGGCATCACCCACACCCACGTGGACCCGAGCCACTGGGGGCTCACGACGACCACGGCCCCCGATATGGCGCTGCTGATGCGGAGCCTGTACTACGGACAGCGCCTGAATCCGGCGCTGCGAGCGGCCGCCTTCGATCTCATGTCGCACGTGATCTCTGGTCAGCGCTGGGGTGTGCCCGCGGGCCTGCCGCGGTCGGCTTACGTGGCCTTCAAGGGTGGCTGGCTGCCCGTGGGTGATGGTTGGGTCGTCCACCAGGTCGGGGTGGTGAGCGATGGGGGCAGGACCTACATCTTCGCGTTCTATAACAAGGGGCAGCCGAGCTTCGCGTATGGCCAGGAGACGCTGCGGCGATCCGGCGAGATACTGTACGCGCGGATGATGAGCAGGTGATGCCCAGAAGCATGACAGCCGGCGAGGTGAGGCGCTACCTGAAGGAGGGCAGGGTCGAGGCGCTGGCGACGCGTGACCCGATCGCCATCCGTCTGGCGGCGGGGAGGTGGCACGTGCTCGAGCAGGCGCTCGGGGACCGTCCGGACGAGGAGGTGGTCGACCTGGAGAAGGTGACCGTCGGGGTGAAGCTGGCGGCCGAGGCCCTCGGATACACGCCGCAGCAGGTCAGGCGCCTGATCCGCGAGCGCAAGCTTATGGCGGAGAAGCAGAACGATCAGTGGCGGATCCCGATCCGGGCGCTGCTATGACCCCCTACTGACGTGCGAGGTCCCGGGCGAGCAGCCAGGACGCGCACACGAGGCAGATCAGCCCTATCGCCAGGGGACCACCCAGCGACCACCAGTCGGGAGTCTGCCCGAGCAGCATCACGTCCTTCAGCGCGTATATCCCATACGTCACCGGCAGGGCGAAGGAGACCACCTGCACGTAGGGCGCGAGCGTGCTGAGGGGCAGGAAGAACCCACTGAAGAAGATGCTCGCCAGGAGCACCACCATCGAGATCTGCACCGCCTGGCTCTCGGAGCGGCTGAGGGTCGAGACGAGGAACCCGACGGAGGTCGCGCCGAGTATGAGGGTGAGCATCGAGGCGCCGATCCACACCTTTGGGGCGAGGATCGGGATCCCGAGCCCGAAGTACATCAGCGCCACCAGGATCACCCCCACCAGGAAGGTGATCGCCGTGTAGCCGACGTACTTGCCGAAGAACAGCTCGGCCTTGCCGATCGGCGCGACCCGGAACACCTCGAGGGCTCCCAGGAGGCGCTCGCGGATGATGGACAGCGAGCACAGGCTGACGGCTAGGTGCTGCAGGAGGAGCGCGAGCACGCCGGGCGCATAGAACGCCACGAGCGTCGGCGGCGTGCTCGCGAAGTTGTGGGTCCTGAGGCTCAGGGGCGCGGCGAGGACGCCCGGCGGGATCCTCGTGAGTCTCGCCACGGGCGGCGGCGTCCGGCTGCTGCCCGCCCGGCGCGCTTGGTCCTGAAGCCGCGCGATCGCCCCCTCCTCGATCCGCTGGTTGAGCTGGGCCACCAGCGTCTGGCCGAAGTACGGTATCCAGCTGCCGTACACGGGGTCTATCTGCTTGTAGTAGAGCCGCAGGTCGGCGTGATGGCCGCCGAGCACGCTTCGCCCGACGTTCGAGGGCAGGACCACCGCGACGTCCTCGGTGTTGTTCTGGACCATCCGCTCGGCGTCGGCGGTGCTCTGCGTGACGCGATCCAGCACGAACGGGTACGGGAACTGGCGGGCGTAGGCGGCCCTGCTCGTCGACATGCCGGAGCCGGGGGGTACCACCAGCACGGTGTGCAGCGGCGGCTGGGCCACGTTGTAGCCGAGGCCGAACAGCAGCAGGATTAGGAAGGGTCCGAGGATCATCGCGGCGATCAGGCGGGGCTGCCTGCGGATCTCCGCGAGCTCCTTGCTCGCGAAAGCGAGCGCGCGGACGACTGTCTTGAACATGCACTCTCCTCCGGACCCGGTGCCTTTAGTGGGAGGCACGGATGATGCAGTGGCGCCAGTCGAGCCGGGCTGCTTGGATCGTGCCGGCGCAGGATGTACGATAGCACGTGGCGCGCCAGCGACGGGGGAGGGGGTGCATTTGACCCACTCGCGAATGGCTGATATCATCAACCAGTGCAGAACCGCCCAGGGCCACGGCGCCTGATGGGGGCAGGTTATCTCGGAGTTATACATGTCTACTATCCTTGAGACCATTGATTCCCCCCAGAAGCTGAAGGGCCTCAGCTACCGGGAGCAGGAGCAGCTCGCGAGGGAGATCCGCCAGCGGCTGAACGAGGTCGTGTCCGTGACCGGAGGACACTACGCGTCCAACCTCGGCACGGTGGAGCTGACGATCGCGCTGCACACCGTGTTCGACTCCCCGACCGACAAGATCGTGTGGGACGTCGGCCACCAGGCATACCCTCACAAGATCCTCACCGGCCGGAACGACCGCCTGCCCACCATCCGACAGTATCAGGGGCTGTCGGGGTTCCTGCAGCGCGACGAGAGCCCCCACGACCAGTTCGGCGCGGGGCACGCCTCGACGAGCATCTCCGCCGCGCTCGGGATGGCGGTCGCCCGGGACATGGAGGGCGGGAATTACCACGTGGTCGCGGTCATCGGGGACGGGGCGATGACCGGGGGCATGGCGCTCGAGGCTCTGAACAACGCGGGGCACCTCGGCACGAAGCTCATAGTCGTGCTCAACGACAACGAGATGAGCATATTCCCGAACGTGGGAGCCGTGCCGCGGCTGCTCACCAGACTGCGCACGAGCAAGAAGTACCACAGAGCGAAGGGGGACGTGGCTGAGCTGCTCGCGCGGCTCCCGGCCGGGGACGCGCTCGTCGAGCTCGGCAAGCGGTTCAAGGACGGGGTGAAGGAGGTCGTCCTGCCGAGCATGATCTGGGAGGAGTTGGGCCTGACGTACCTCGGTCCCGTGGACGGGCACAACCTGGCGGACCTGGAGGAGACGCTCAGCCTCGCCAAGCAGATCGACGGCCCCGTCTTCATCCACGCTATCACGGTGAAGGGGAAGGGTGACCCGGCGGCGGAGGCCGACCCCGTGAAGCTGCACGCGAAGTCGGGCGTCTCGAGCGGAGGTCCCTCCGCCCCGAAGTACCAGGACGTGTTCGCGCAGACCCTCATCCGGCTGGCCTCGGAGGACGAGCGTATCGTGGCCATCACCGCCGCGATGCCCGACGGCACGTCGCTCGACAAGTTCGGGAAGGTGTTTCCCGACCGCACGTACGACGTGGGCATCGCCGAGCAGCACGCGGTCACCTTCGCCGCGGGGCTGGCCGCATCGGGTATGCTCCCGGTCGCGGCGATCTACAGCACGTTCCTGCAGAGGGCCTACGACCAGATCGTGCACGACGTCGCGATGCAGAACCTGCACGTCGTGTTCGCGATGGACAGGGCGGGCGTCGCCGGCAACGACGGCCGGACCCACCACGGCGCGCTCGACCTCAGCTACCTGCGCTGCATCCCGAACATGACGGTGATGGCGCCGAAGGACGAGGACGAGCTCCAGCATCTGCTCAAGACGGCGCTCTCGCTGCCGGGCCCCGCCGCGGTCAGGTACCCGCGGGGCAACGGCTACGGCGTGCCCCTCTCCGAGGACATCCACACCATCCCGGTCGGCTCCTGGGAGGTGCTGCGGGAGGGCGACGACGCGCTGGTCCTGGCCACGGGGTACAGCGTGTACCAGGCGGTCGAGGCGGCGAAGCGGCTGGCAAAGGATGGCGTCTTCGTGACGGTCGTGAACTGCAGGTTCATCAAGCCGCTCGACGAGGAGCTGCTCCTGGAGCTCGCGGCCGGGCAGAACCGCGTCCTCACCGTCGAGGAGAACGTCCGGCTGGGCGGCCTCGGCAGCGCGGCGCTCGAGTGCCTGGCGGACCACGGCATCAGGCCGGAGCGGATCGTGCGCCTCGGGATGCCGGACCGCTTCATGGAGCACGGCTCGCAGGATGTCCTGAGGCACGTGTACGGGCTCGATGCAGACGGCATCGAGTCGGCGCTCCGCGGGCTGATCGCCCAGCCCGCGCGCGAGGCGAAGGTCGCGCGCAAGTAGCGGAGGGGGTGGCTCCGGGCGAGGGCGCCGTGAGCGAGCCGTCCTCTCCGAGCCTCGAGGAGCTGATCCTCGGGCTCGGGCTCGAGCTGCCGGAGCCGCGGCTTCGGAAGCTGCGCGAGCTCGTGGATCTCGTCGAGGAGTGGAACGCGCGGTTCAACCTCACTGCGATCCGCGACCGCCGTGGGATCGAGATCAGGCACGTGCTCGACTCCCTCGTGCCAGCGGCCCACGGCTGGCGGGACGTGGCCCCCTCCATCCCCGGGTCGGTCGTGGACGTGGGGAGCGGCGCGGGCTTCCCCGCGCTTCCCCTCGCGATAGCGTTCCCCGAGGTCAGGGTCACCGCGATCGAGTCCGTCCGGAAGAAGGCGGACTTCATCGCGCTCGCTGCGGCCCGGCTCGGCGTGGACGTGCGCGTGATCCGCGAGCGGGCCGAGAGCGCGGGGCACTCGCCCGTGCTGCGGGAGAGGTTCGACCTGGCGATCGCGCGAGCGGTGGCGTACCTGCCCACGCTCGCTGAGTATTGCCTGCCCTTCGTGAGGGTCGGCGGGCGGTTCGTCGCGATGAAGGGCGATCCCTTCGACGAGGAGCTGGAGCACGGGCTGCACGCGGTGGAGAGACTCGGGGGGAGGGTGCGCGAGCCGGTACGCTACTCGCTGCCAGAGGTGAGCGGCGGGCGCGCCCTGCTGGTCTTCGAGAAGGTATCGGGCACGCCCGACGACTACCCCCGCAGGCCGGGACTCCCGGCCAGGAGGCCGATCATCGGCCAGTGAGTCAGACGTTGCTCAGGAAGTGGCAGATCTCGGCGTCCTTCACCACGTAGCCCTTCCCCTCCAGCCTGAGGGTGCCGCGCCTGCGCGCCTCCGCGAGGCTGCCCGCCTCGAGCAGGTCCTCGTAGGAGACCACCTCGGCCCTGATGAACCCGCGGGCGAGGTCGCTGTGGACCACGCCCGCGGCCTCGACGGCGGTGGTGCCCTCGCGAATGGTCCACGCGCGGACCTCGTCCGGCCCCACCGTGAAGAACGAGATGAGGTCGCACGCGGCGTATGCGAGGCGTATCACCCGATGGATGCCCGGCTCATCGAGGCCGAGGTCCGCGAGGAACGCACCGGCCTCCTCGGGCTCCAGCTCCGCGATCTCGGCCTCTATCTCGCCGGAGATGCGCACGCCGGGCAGGCTCAGGTCCGGAGGCTCGTCGGAGTGGATCGCGTCCTCCGCGACGTTCAGGATATAGAAGGCCGGCTTCGCGGTGAGGAAGGCGTACCCGCGCAGAGCCTTCGTCTCGTCGGCGTCGAGGCCGACGTCGCGGATGGGCGTGCCGCCCTCGAGGGCCGCCCTCAGCCGCTCGAGGAGCGAGCGCTCGGACTCGAGCTCCGCACGCTGCCCGGCGGCTGTGCGGCGCAGCTCGGCCTCCAGCCTCTCGAGCCTCCGCTCGATCACCTGCAGGTCCGCGAGCTCGAGCTCGAGCTCCAGCTC
>CADDYR010000144.1 GCA_902810765.1 Chloroflexota bacterium | reverse complement strand
TGGCCGTCCTGCTTCCCGTGCTGCTCGCGCCCGAATGGGGAGTGCCCCCGATAGCCGTGCAGGTCGCTGCCGCAGATGCCCGCCGAGCGCACCCGCACGAGCACCTCGCCCTCGCCGGGCTCGGGCGCGGGCAGCTACTCGACCCGGATGTCCCTGCCGCCGTAGAATAGAGCCGACTTCATGGGCTACACGCTCACGCCCGCGTGCGGCGCGCCGAGCGCCCTCTCGGCGGCCTCGACGGTGGCGCCTCCGTGGACCAGCTCACCGAGCGCCGCGACCATCCTGTCGGGCCTGGGGTGCGTCACGATGTTCCGCCCGAACACCACCCCCCTGGCTCCGGCGGAGATCGCGTCGGCTGCCATCTGGAGGGCCTCTCGCGGCTCGGGTTTGGCGGGTCCTCCGAGCACGAGCACGGGCGCGTAGCACGTCTCGATGACCTCTCGATATCGCTCGGCAGGCCCGACGTAGTGGACCTTCACGAAGTCGGCCCCCGCCTCCGCTCCGATGCGCGCGGCGTTGCGGACGTTCTCGAGGGTGTGCGATTCCGTTGCCTGGAACGACACGGGGATCGGCTCGGCGAGCAGCGGCATGCCCCACTTGGCACAGGCGGCGGCGAGGCGCCGGAGGTCCGCGAGCTTGGAGTTCTCGTTCCCCGGGAAGACCTTGAGCTCGACCGCGTCCGCTCCGAGCCTCAGCGCGTGCTCCACGCCGTAGTCGGCGATCTCGTCCTCGCTGTCGAGGGCGAGTATGAGGCCCGTGCCTCCCAGCACATCAGCCACCTCGCGTCCCATCCCGTAGGTCGTGAGGATCGCGTCTGCTCCTCCGGCCACGACCTTCGAGACCGCGTCGCGAGGTCGCTCGAGCCCCGGCGCGGGGCCGTTGCGCCCGCCGTCCATCGCGACGACGACGGCACGTCCGTCGGAGGCGAACACGTGGTGCATCCTCCGCTTCGCCCAGCTCACCGCCACGTACGCGTCCTTCTGCGCCGTGATCGTCACTCTCTCACTCCTCCTTCGTATCCGCCGGTAGCACGACCGACTTCAGTCCGGCCCGTGATGCTGTGGTCTCGAACGCCTCCCTCACGCTGTCGAGCCCGAACCGGTGGCTGATGAGGGGCTCCACCCGCACGATCCCGAACTGGATCAGCCTCATTGCGGTCGTGAAGTGGTGGGGGGTGAAGTCGTGGCTGCCCGTCACCCGCAGTTGTCGGTAGTGGATCAGGTTGGGGTCGAGCGGGAGCTCGGCCCTGGGGTAGGTGCCCGCGAACAGATTCACCCAGCCGTTGATCGCGGCCATCTCGAGCCCCTGTCGGATCGGCTCGGGCGCTCCCACGGCCACGATCACGGTGTCCGCCCCCCGGTCATCGGTGAGCTCGCGCACGCGCTCGACCGGGTCGGCGGCCGAGGCGTCCACCACGTCGTGAGCGCCGAGCTCCCGCGCCTTCTCGAGGCGGGCGGCGATGGGGTCGCTCACGATCACCCTGCCTCCCCGGCTCCTGGCGAGCTGCGTGTGCATCAGGCCGATGGGGCCCGCGCCCACGATCACCACATCGCCTCCCAGGGGGATCTCGGTGTAGCTGTGAGCGTTGATAACGCACGCGAGGGGCTCGCAGAACGACGCCTCCTCGAAGGACACACCCGGCGGGATGACGCGCAGCTGGGAGGCGGGGGCGATGCCATACTCGGCGAAGCCTCCGCGCACCCCCCGACGCAGGTTCTCGCAGTAGTTGAACACGCCCCTGCGGCACTGGTAGCAGGTGCCGCACACCCACCTCCAGTCGGCGACCACGCGGTCTCCGACCCGGAGCCCCTGATCCTCCGCGCCCTCGCCCAGGGCCTCGACGACGCCGGACCACTCGTGACCGGGCGTCCAGGGGTACTCCCGCCCGTACCCTCCGCCGATGCCGAGGTAGCTGCGGAGGTCGCTGGGGCACACCCCGCACGCGTGGACGCGGATCAGCGCCTCTCCCGGCCCCGGCTCGGGGCTCTCGATCCTCTCGACCCTCAGGTCGCGCTCGCCGTACAGCCGGGCCGCCCTCATATCGTTCGTGCTCCCTGTTTTCATGCGGTTGCCTGGGATCTTCGCCCGGGATGATGTGTCCCCCTGCATTCTGCAGGAGACCGTACCAGCCGTCAACTGCCGAGGTCATACGGTGTCGTGCGGCCGGGCCATGCTAGCATCCCGTCATTTGGCTTCGCAAGCAGCTCGATGGGTGAAGCTTTCCTACATAGAACGAGCCGGTGCTGGAGGCTTGTATCCCGTGCGCTGTTGACTCCGGGTTGCGGCAGCAGTACAATGCCGACGGTAATCTCATCGTAAGTCTCTTTGGATGGAGATTTCCTTCATGACGTCGCCTTCCGTCGGTGCCACGGAGCGAGGCGCGGGCGTGCTCGTCAGGATCGAGACGCTCGCGCCGAGCCTGCGCGAGTCCGAGCGCAAGATAGCCGATTACGTGCTCGGCCATCCCGCAGACATGGTCCACCTGTCCATCACCGAGCTGGCCGACCGGACGGATACCTCGGAGGCGACCGTCATCCGCTTCTCCCGGAAGCTCGGGTATCCGGGCTACTCTGCCCTGAAGATCGCTCTCGCCCTCGATCTGCACTCGACCACGGCGTCTCTGCCCGACGAGATCGCCCCGGACGATGACATCTCCGCGATCAAGTCGAAGATCATCGAGGCCAGCATCGGCAGCCTGAGCGACACCGCGCAGCTGCTGAGCGACGATGCTGTGGGCAGGGCGGTGGATGCGCTGGTTGTCGCGAGGAGGATCGAGGTCTACGGCGTCGGGAACTCGGCAGCTACCGCGCACGACGCGTACGCGCTGCTGATGCAGATCGGTCTGCCCATAGTAGCCGTGCTCGATCCCCACCTCCAGGTGATGTCTGCCGTACAGCTCCGGCCAGGCGACGTGGCCCTCGCGATCTCCGTGTCGGGCAGCACCAGGGATACCGTCGAGGCTCTGCGAACCGCGCGCGATGCGGGGGCGACGTGCATCTGCCTGACGCGCCACGCGCGCTCGCCGATCACCCGTGTAGCCCACATCTCCTTGCTCGCGGCCGCCCGCCCCAGGACGGTAGGGGGGCACGAGCTGCTCGGCCGCGTAGCCCAGCTTGCCGTCATCGACGTGCTCGCCGCCGCGTGCGCCCTTCGTCGGCAGGACGCCAGCCTACAGGCGCTGGAGCGCGGACGGAAGGCCATCAGCGCCAGCAAACGATACTAGCGCCGAGTCGGGCGTGAGGGAGCGGTCGCCATGGCTCATCCTGGTAGGTGCGAACCACGACCGCCGTTTGCGGCGGTCCATACGAACAGCAGGCAGGGACGCGCTTCGGTTCGGATCCAAGCCGAAAGGACGGTACCACCATGACAGAGAAGGACCACAGGGCAGGCCACGTAGCACGAGCGGATGGTCAGAGCAGGCTATCGCGTCGGCAGCTCCTGCAAGGCGCGGTCGTGCTGTCGGGAGGCGGAGTTCTGGCCGGCCTCATCGCGGCGTGCGGCAGCAATCAGGCTGTGGTTGGCAAGCCGGGTGGCCGGTCGGGCGCTCGCCCGACGGGCACGACTGCCGCGAGTCGAGGCACGACCGGGAAGGCGACGGCCTCGGGAGCGGCGCCCGCACGCAGCTCGGTGCACGGCGTGATGCATCTGGGGGAGGAAACCCAGGCGTATACGCGGAACTTCAACCCGTTCGCCCCAAGCCCCCGGCGTGCCGCTACCTTCTGCATGTACGAGCCCCTGATGATCTACGATCTCCCGAAGGGAAAGCTGGTGCCCTGGCTGGCCACGAAGTACGAGTGGAGCAAGGACGACACGAAGCTAGAGGTCACGACGCGCAGCGGCGTGGAGTGGTCCGACGGCAAGCCGTTCTCGGCGAAGGATGTCGAGTTCACGTTCAACCTCCTGAAGGCTCACGCCGGATTGCTCGGAAGCGCGTCGTCGGCCTGGAGCGACTACCTCCACTCGGTGCGCGCCACGAGCGACCACAACGTGGAGTTCACATTCAAGAAGGTCTATACGCCCGGCCTGTACGACCTGCTGGACCAGCTCATCGTGCCCGAGCACGTATGGCGGAGCGTCAAGGACCCGGTCAAGTTCGCCAACCCCGATCCGGTCAGCACCGGGCCGTTCACCGAGGTCACCGTGTTCCGCAACCAGGTCTATCAGGTGGATAGAAACCCGAACTACTGGCAGAAGGGGAAGCCATATTTCCAGGCTCTGAGCTTTCCCGCGTACGCCGGCAACGAGCAGCTGACCCAGGCGTTGATCTCGCAGCAGATCGACTGGGGCGGCGGCTACGTGCCCAACATCAGGAAGGTGTACGTGGACAAGGACCCGAAGCACAACCACTTCTGGTGGCCCACCCCCGACGACACCTACCTGCTCCTCAACTGCACGAAGAAACCGTTCGACGATCCGAACGTGCGCAAGGCGATCAGCATGGCGCTCGATCGGAAGCAGATGATACGAGTCGCGCTGAACGGGTACACCCAGCTGGCTAACGCTACCGGGCTGACCGAGTACGCGCACAAGGGTTGGATAAGCCAGGAGGCCGTGAACGCTGGAAAGAGCTGGATGACGAGGGACGTCAAACGTGCCAACGAGATGCTGGACAAGGCCGGGCTGAAGAGGGGCCCGGACGGTATCCGGACCGCCCCGGACGGCAGCCCGATGAGGTACGAGTCCATCGTTCCGACAGGCTGGACCGACTGGATCGCGGACCATCAGGTCATCGCGAACAACCTCCAGGAGATCGGGATCAAGACGGCGATCAGGACCCTCTCCGCAGACACCTGGACCGACAAGGTGTACAAGGGAGAGTTCGACATCACGATCGGCTGGTCAGACCAGGGTCCGACCCCGTTCAACCCGTACAGGGGCTTCATGTCCTCCTCGACCTACAAGCCCGTGGGGACCATCTCCCCGGACAACTGGCAGAGGTACAAGAATGCCGACGCGGACAGGCTGCTCGACCAGTTCGCCTCGACGGCGGACACGAACGAGCAGAGGAGGATCTCGGATCAGCTCCAGATGATCTTCGTTCGGGAAGCTCCTGTCCTTCCGCTGTACGGTCAGCCGGACTGGGGAGCGTACTGCACCAAGCGCTTCACCGGGTTCCCGAGCGCGTCCAACCCGTACGCGCCGTCCAGTCCCACCCCGGCCTACCCGACCACGCTGATCGTGCTGACCACGGTGAGGCCAGTATGAGGCGTAGCGATTGTGGCCACGTGTGGTGAACTCCCGTCGGGGCGCGGACTCGGGCGCGTGTACCGTAGGGCAGCCGACCGTACCTCAGGGCCTCGTCCGGAGCGAGCGCACGGGGGAGAGGAAGAGCAACACGACCGGCAGCAGCGTGCCCACCCCTCCTACCGCCAGCGTAGCCGTCAGGCCGATGGAGCTTCCCAGGACTCCGCCGAGAAGGGACCCTACCGGTACGATGCCGTACGTCAGGAAGCGGTAGCTCGCGTTCATCCGCCCAAGCATCTCCTCGGGCGTGATGACCTGTCGCAGGCTCGTTTGAATGATGTAGAACACCGAGCCTGCCAGCTGTGATCCGAACTGTGCGACCATCAACAGCGGCACGGTGGCGGAGGGCACCTCGCCTGCGAGCGGCACGATCAGCCAGAACAGCCCGCCCACGAGATCGGCCACGATCATCGCGCGGCCCGTGCCCATCAAGCGGGCCGTGCGCAGCGCAAGCGCCGCTCCGCACACCGAGCCGAGCCCGCCGAGGCCGAAGATCAGGCCGAGCGTGCCGGGCACGACTCCCACGGCGCGGGTCGCGTACAGCACGTATATGGACAGGGCCATGTAGCTGAAGAACACGTACGTCACGCTGGACAGCACGATGGACCTCAGGATGCGATCGGCGTAGAGGGTTCGCAGGCCGGCGAGGATCTCCCTCCTGACGCCGTCGTGTCGGCCGTCCGAGGCGCGTTCAGGCTCGTTCGACCGTATGGCGAGCACCAGCACGGCGGATACGATCAGGGAGAGTGCGTCGGCGACGACGGCTATCGGAGCCGTGAGAAGCTGAATGAGTCCGCCCGCCAGTCCGGGGCCCACGGCCCTCGCGGCGGAGCTGCTCGCGACGAGCTTGCTGTTGGCTCTCACCAGGTGCTCCCTCCCCACCAGCGAGGGCAGGTAGGAGACGCTGGCGACGTCGAAGAAGGTCGCACACGCTCCCGTCAGGAACAGCACGGCGTACAGCTGCCACATCGTCATCGCGCCGAACACGGCGGCTACCGGAACCGACAGGAGCAGCAGGGCGCGTCCGGCGTCCGCGGCGATCATGATGGGGCGACGCCTGACGCGATCGGCCCACACGCCCGCAAACAGACCCAGCAGGAGGTTCGGCAGGGTCGCCACGGTGCCGAGCAGCCCCATCTCGAAGGGCGACGCGCGCAGGATGAGCGCGGCAATGAGCGGCAGTGCCAGGTCGGTCACGTTCGAGCTGAGCGCGGCGAGGGTCTGCCCCGCCCACAGCTTGAGGAAATCTGGGTGGCGCCAAAGGCCGGCGAGCTTCGGCATCTATCGCTTCCTCCCGGGTAATGTGCCCCACGGCCCCATCGTGGGCGAACAAAAAGGGCCCCAGCGATGAACTGGTGCCCTCCACTGACCCGGGCGAGCGACTATTGCCTGGCGTCTTCGGGCGCGCGGCTGTCGTCACGCTGCTCGCCTGCTATGCCCGAAGAATGTTGTCTACGGAGATCATATCACGACCCAACCTCGGGTTCAACAGCCGCTGGCAAGCCAACTCGCTTGCGCGTACACTCGGCGTGCTGTTGATGAATACCGAGGAGGAGTGGTGATGGCAGCAAGGCTGGACGTGATCGGGATAGCGGTGAGGGACATGGGAGAGTCGCTCAGGTTCTACCGGTTACTGGGCCTCGAGCCGCCGGAGGGCAGCGAGGGCGAGCCGCACGTGGAGGCGGACGCGGGAGGGTTCCACGTCGACTGGGACACCGTGCAGGTGCTCGAGCAGGTGTACGGGGAGGTGTACGGGGAGTGGACGGAGCCGGTGGGGCACAGGATCGAGCTCGCGTTCAGGTGCGACTCTCGCGACGAGGTGGACGCGACGTACCAGCGGGTCCTCGAAGCGGGCTACGAGGGCTTCCGCGAGCCGTGGGACGCGTTCTGGGGGCAGCGCTACGCGGTCGTGCGCGACCCGGACGGCAACCTCGTCAGCCTGTACGCCAACTGAGTGGAGTCAGGGGCCCACCACCTCGGCAGGCCCCTGAGCGACTTGCGTCCTTCGGGCTAGGGGGTGCCGAGGGCGCTGCCCCGGCCGGTCACGAGGTCGTAGCCCACGAGGCAGGGCTCGCCGTTGTTGCCCTGCGTGATGTCACGGAAGTGAGAGCTGGAGTCGCCGTAGATGCGGGAGGCGTTCACGACGCCGCCGCTGTCCGCGGAGACCGCCGCCCACATCGGCGCGCTCGCGCTCGTGCCTCCCACCTGGAACCAGCCCGTCTGACCCTGGTAGCTCGTGCTGTCATAGACCGAGACGCCCGAGGAGGGATCGGCGTCCAGTGAGACGTCCGGGGTGGCGCGCATGCCGCTGCAGCCCACCTGGGCGTACTGACTGAAGCTCGACTGCGCGGCCGTGGCCCGCTCGTACGAGCTGCACCCGCCGCCGCTCCCCGACCAGCCGGTCTCGCTCTGGAAGGCGCCGCTGCTCGAGAAGTGCAGCGTCGTGCCGCCTACCGAGATCACGTTCGGCGAGGCGGACGGGTACTCGGCCGGCGCGCCGCTGTCGCCAGACGATACGAAGAAGCTCACGCCGGGCTGGGAGAAGTGCTTGTCGTAGCTCGACTCGCCCGAGAACTCCGAGCCTCCCCATGAGTTCGAGACGTACTGCGCGTGGGTCTTCGCGTAGTCCTCGGCAGAGAGGAGGTTGCTGAATGAGTTCGACCTCGCCTCCACGAGGAGGATCTTTGCGCCGGGCGCGATCGCGTGGACCCACTGGATGTCGAGCGAGATCTCGAGCGCCCAGCCGCTGTCCTTGCGCGGGTAGTTCGTGCCGCCGTTCTGGTCCACCTTCGTGAAGCATCCGTTCGCCGTGGTGCACGAGGGTAGCCCGTACTCGCGGCTGAACACGTTGAGGTCCTTCTCAGCGGTCGGGTCGTCGTAGGCGTCCACCACGGCGATCGTCGTGCCGGAGCCCGCGGTCGCGCTGGTCGGGAAGTTGTACACGGACTTGATGGTACTCGGGCTGAGGCCCGTGGGCTGGCTGGAGCGGTACCGCCCCTTGTGCTTGTTGAACGCGACCTTGTACGCCTTGCCGTTCGAGTGGTCTACCACCATTACGTACTCGTGAGCCTTTGGGCTCGTAGCGGCGGATGTGGGGGTGAAGAAGACGAGGACGAGCAAGGCAGACAGGACCAACCTGATGAGACCTGGTAAGTGCATCTTGTGCCCCCTGTAGATACTGTTGCCCCCGATTTCGAGGCGGGGACGAGCCTGTCGAGATGGCTGGAAGCATAAGGCAACTCCCCGCGTCTGTCAAGCGCCTCGAGTCGTGTTCGGGCAACAGTTCTCCCGAGCCGGATCAACGCGCGCTGAGACCTGGCACGTCGTGTGCGAGGGGGCAGCCGGGCACGAATCCGAGAAGGGCACGCTACGCACGCGAGGAGGGTTCTAAGTGCGGTTCGGCGCGTTCCTGCCCACCTACTGGACCGAGTATCCGGACTGCGACGTTCGCTCCGCCGTGCTGGGGGCGGCGCGAGCGGCGGAAGCCCTCGGCTACGACTCGGTGTGGGCGAACGACCACGTCATCGCGCCGCGGAGCCAGGCGGGCGTGGGGCACATAATCGAGCCCCTGATCACGCTCACTTCGCTCGTCGAGGTGGTCCCGAGGATGAGACTGGGCACGTCCGTGCTCGTGCTGCCGCAGCGCAACGCGGTCGTCGTGGCGAAGCAGGCGGCCGCTCTGGACGTGCTCTCCCGCGGCCGGCTCATCCTGGGTGTGGGCGTCGGCTGGCTGGAGGAGGAGTTCCGCCTCCTTGGTGCGGACTTCGAGCGGCGGGGCGCCGTGATGGACGAGGTGATCACGGCGATGCGCGCGCTCTGGAGAGAGCCCTCCGAGAGCGTACAGGGCTCGTTCTACGGGTTCTCCGATCCGGTGTTCGAGCCGAAGCCCGTGCACGGCTCGGTGCCGGTGTGGATCGGCGGCAATACCCCGGCGGCCGTCCGGCGTGCCGCGCTCCTGGGCGACGCCTGGATACCGTTCTGCATCGGACTCGAGGCGTTCCGCGAGGGAGTCGAGCGTCTGCGGAGCTCGGTGCGTGGCCGGGACACGCCCACCATCGCCGCGCACATGCGCATCCGCCTGGGAGACGCAGGCCGCGACGAGGGAGTGATCTCGGGCTCGGGGGATGACGTTGCGAGCGCGCTGGCGAGATACCGGGAGGCGGGGCTGGAGTACCTCGTGTGCGACTTCGTAGCCGACGGTCTCGCGGACCTACTCGGGCAGATGGCCCTGTTCAGGAGAGAGGTCGCACCTCGCCTCAGGGAATGAGGCGGGCAGTTGCGATACGCTGTCCCCCATAAGAGATCATACAATTAGTGGAGGGGAGGACACTTGCGCCGTCTGTCGCTGACCACCTGGAGCCTGCACCACCTGCTGGGCGCTCCGCCCATCACGCGCGAGCTGCCGGGCGCAGATGCCGTGGCGCGCTCGTCCGAGCTCAGCCTGCTGGACGTGCCTGAGAAGATGCGAGAGCACGGCATCGCCACGCTCGAGGTCTGCCACTTCCACCTGCCGAGCGTCGAGCCCGACTATCTGCGCGATCTGAGGGCGGCCGCGGAGGAGGCGGGCGTGGAGATGTTCAGCTTGCTGATAGACACCGGAGACATCTCCAGCGCCGACCCCCGGCAGCGGGGGGCCGACATGGAGCTTGTCGAGAGGTGGATGGACGTGGCCGCGATGCTCGGGGCCAGCCATGCGAGGGTCGTTGCGGGAGAGGCCGAGCCCGAGGACGAGGCCGCTCTGGAGCGTTCGATAGCCGCGCTCCGCGTGCTTTCCGAGTACTCCCGAGAGCGTGGCCTGAGCCTGCTCACGGAGAACTTCAGCCCGCTCGCGTCCACCGCCGGGAACTGCCTCCGCATCCTCGACGCCCTGGACGGCGCCATCGGCCTGTGCGCGGACGTCGGCAACCTGCCGCCCGAGACG